>DASUFM010000700.1:0-32789 GCA_036274535.1 Blastocatellia bacterium | reverse complement strand
AGCCGGTTGGCGCCGCGATTGCTCAGCCAATTGACGGTGTTTTGAGAAACGCTTCGGCCCCGGCTGTGAATGGCGTGTAGATGATTAATTCATACCATCCGCCGTGGTCGGGCCGCTGGCGCGAAGTCGCAAGATTATGATTACCAGAGCCCGAATCAGACCATCCGGGAAGCGCAAGAAGGCCAAGACCTCGCGCGGAGGGGCCAGTAGACAAGACGTCTCCGCAGGCCGATTCCCGAAGGCGTCCGGGCCAAAACCCGCGCGGACGAATGAGACGTCGGTTCATACTCACATCCGAGCTTTTGGAGTCCATCTCAACCAGAATACCCGGACGTCCATACGGCGGAAGCTCGACAGTAAATTCAGAAAATTTGCGAGATCCATCGAACGCATGAGCGTGCGTCTAAAAGACGTGAATGGTCCCCGCGGCGGCGTCGATCATGTGTGCAGGATAAAAGTGGTCCTTAGAAATTTCCCGAGCGTCGTTTACGAGAGGCAAGACGTCTCCGTGGATGGCGCGGTTGGCGGCGCTCTTGCCGGCGCCGAGCGGGCAGTGCGCAAGACTTTGCAACGCATGCGCGGCGCTCCCGGCAGGAAACGGCGGCAATCGATCGCATAACCATCAAGCCCCCCGCCCGTCCGATTCACACGCAATGACATCGGCCGACTCGATGGCGGCCTTCACGATTGCCCGCCGGACATATAAACCCGACAGTCTTGTCAGGTTTATGCGCGCGTGTTAGCATTAGGCTTCAATTCAGGAAGCAATAACCATTAGCAATCATGAAGATAACAGCACAGGAAGAATATGGATTACGCTGCATACTGCAGCTCGCGCGCGAGCAGGCGGCCAGCTCCAATGGCAATTTGGAGCCGGGCGCGATCTTCGTGCGTGACATTGCGGAGCGCGAAGGCCTTTCTGTCGCTTATGTTGAGAAGATTTTGTGGACGTTGAGCCATAGCGGGATTGTCGAGAGCGTGCGCGGTCCCAAAGGCGGCTATCGTTTAACGCGTCCTTCCGGGGAAATATCCCTTGGCGAAGTAATGCGCGCGCTGGGCGGAATACCGTCGGAAGAGGAAATCTGCTCGCAGTTCACCGGGAATCAGGATATCTGCGTGCATCAAAGCGATTGCGGGTTGAAGCCGGTCTGGACGAGCATCACCGATTTCGTCAACAGCGTTTTCGACAGGGTTTCGATCGCGACCCTGCTCACCGGGACTGTGGACGTAAAATTCGTCCAGATCACCAACAGAAGCGGCGCCAAGGAACCTGCGCGGGCGCGCCCCGCAGCTTGATCTTTTCTCCGAAGTTTTTTTCAAATTAAACCTGACAATTTAGTCATCTTTAGCGAGGACTAGAGAAAGAACATGAGCGCAATCGAAGCAATTGCAAATCAGAAATACAAATACGGATTCGTCACCGAGATCGAGTCTGAAGTCATTCCGCGGGGCTTGAACGAAGATGTCGTCCGCCTGATTTCGGAGAAGAAGAACGAGCCGGAGTGGATGCTGGAATGGCGTCTGAAGGCCTATCGTCACTGGCTGAAGATGCAGGAGCCTGTCTGGGCCAACGTCCATTATCCGAAGATAGATTATCAGGACATCATCTATTACTCGGCGCCGAAGCAGAAAGAGAAGAAACAGAGCCTCGACGAAGTCGATCCGCAGTTGCTGGACACTTTCGAGAAGCTCGGCATTCCGCTCCACGAACAGAAACTGCTGGCCAACGTGGCCGTCGACGCGATCTTCGACAGCGTTTCGGTGGCGACGACCTTTAAGGAAAAACTGGCCAAAGAAGGAGTGATCTTCTGCTCGTTTTCGGAAGCCGTGCGCGATTACCCGGAACTGGTCAGGAAATATATCGGATCGGTGGTTCCCCACACCGACAACTTTTTCGCGGCGTTGAACTCGGCGGTCTTTTCCGACGGCTCGTTCTGTTACATCCCGAAAGGCGTGCGCTGTCCGATGGAGCTGTCGTCATATTTCCGCATCAACAACTCGGAGTCGGGACAGTTCGAACGGACGCTGATCGTCGCTGAAGAAGGCAGCTACGTCTCATATCTCGAGGGCTGTACAGCCCCAAAATTCGATAAGAATCAACTACATGCGGCCGTCGTCGAACTCGTCGCGCTGGACAACGCGGAGATCAAATACTCGACCGTGCAGAACTGGTACGCGGGCGATGAAGAAGGGCGAGGAGGCATCTATAACTTCGTCACCAAGCGCGGCAAATGCGCCGGCGTCAACTCAAAAATTTCGTGGACGCAGGTGGAAACCGGCTCGGCGATCACGTGGAAATATCCGAGCTGCATTCTGCAGGGCGACAACTCGATCGGCGAGTTCTATTCGGTCGCGCTGACGAATCACAGGCAACAGGCCGACACCGGAACGAAGATGATCCACATGGGCAGAAACACCCGCAGCCGGATCATTTCCAAAGGCATTTCGGCCGGGCATTCGAACAACAGCTATCGCGGCCTGGTGAAGATACTGCCGAAGGCCGAGGACGCGCGGAACTATTCGCAGTGCGACAGCCTGCTGATCGGCGGCCGATGCGGCGCGAACACCTTCCCTTACATAGAGGTCGGCAATAATTCGGCGAAGATCGAACACGAGGCTTCGACGTCGAAGATCAGCGAAGAGCAGATCTTCTATTTCAACCAGCGCGGCGTTTCGACCGAAGACGCGGTCTCGATGATCATCAACGGATTCTGTAAAGAGGTCTTCCGCGAACTTCCGATGGAATTCGCGGTCGAAGCGACGCGGCTGCTCGGATTGAAACTCGAAGGCAGCGTCGGATAAGCTGGATTGGGAGTTCAAGGCGATGCATGGCGATTTTCCGACCATAGTCGGTTCGATTCGGCGATTGCATTGATCAAATTATTAAGACCTGATCGCGCTCAGGCGGCTTGAGATCAGGAGAAGAGCGAGGTTGCTTATGTCGGACAGATTATCGGAGATTGAGGAAAAGCTGCCGCCGGTTCCTAAACCCGGCGGCAATTACGTTCACGCCGTACGCACGGGGAACCTGTTGTATCTGGCGGGCAAAGGCGCGAACGCGAAAGGCAAGGTAGGCATTGAATTCACTAAAGAGCAGGCTTACCAGTTCGCGCGAGAGACGGGATTGATACTGCTGGCCGTGATGAAGCAGGAACTGGGCACGCTGCGGCGCGTCAAGCGCGTAGTCAAGGTGCTGGGGATGGTCAATGCGACATCTGATTTCGAGGATCAGCCTTTTGTAATCAACGGATGCTCGGACCTGTTTATCGAGGCGTTCGGCGAAAACGGCCGGCACGCGCGGTCGGCGGTCGGAATGGGATCGCTGCCGAACGGCATCCCGGTCGAGATAGAAGTGATCGTCGAAATTATAGATTGATAAAAGGTTCGTAGCCCCGCCTTCAGGCGGAATAGTTTGGATTCACGGAATTGATCTTTACCTGAAGATTCCGCCTGAAGGCGGGACTACGAACAGATTTTCCGAGGAGAGTTTGATAGTGCTGGAGATTCGTAATTTACATGCCGCGATTGACGGCAAGGAAATTTTGAAGGGGCTGAACCTGACGGTCAAAGCGGGAGAGATCCACGCGATCATGGGGCCGAACGGTTCCGGCAAAAGCACGCTGGCGAAGGCGCTGGCGGGCCATCCGTCCTACGAGATCACCGGAGGAGAAGTGATCTACGATGGACGAAACCTGCTGGAGATCGCCCCTGACGAGCGGGCGCGCCTCGGCGTCTTCCTGGCCTTTCAATATCCGATCGAAATTCCCGGAGTGAGCAACGCCAACTTCCTGCGTATGGCATACAACGAAAAGGCGAAATACGAAGGGCGCGACGAGCTCGACCCGCTGGAATTCGACGACCTGCTGCGCGAGAAGATGAAGGTCGTCGAGATGGACGCGAGTTTCATCAACCGCTCCGTCAATGAAGGGTTCTCCGGCGGAGAAAAGAAGCGCAACGAGATCCTGCAGATGGCCGTGCTCGAACCGAAGCTGGCCGTGCTGGACGAGACCGATTCCGGCCTGGACATAGACGCGCTGCGCATCGTCGCCGGCGGCGTCAACAAACTGGCGAACAAAGACAACGCGATCATTCTGGTTACACACTATCAGCGGCTGCTCAATTACATCGAGCCGCATTTCGTACACGTGCTCTATCGCGGCCGGATCGTCAAATCCGGAGGCAAGGAACTGGCGCTCGAGTTGGAAGAGAAGGGGTACGATTGGATCAAGAGCGCGAGCGTCGCGGCATAATCATATTTCATACGCCGTATGAAATATGAGATATGGCATATGGACTGTTGAATCTATCGCAATATATTTTTCCGACTGCTTAAAATGACTCAGGTCGTCAAAGAGAAAGACAACATTTTTTCGGCGTATAAACTGCTTGCTCAGGCGCGCGAAGGTCGAGACCCGGCGTGGCTGGCGAATCTGCGCGCAAAAGCGGGCGCGGCTTTTGAAGCGCTCGATTTCCCGACTACGCGCGATGAGGAGTGGAAATACACGAACGTCGCGCAGGTTCTGAAAGTCCCGTACCGCGAGTCCTTAAGCCGCGGCGCCGCCGAATCGAGCGGTCTGAAGAAATTGGCGGCGCGCGACATCGGGCCGTTCACATTCGAGGAGTCGCGCGAGAGCCAGTTGGTTTTCGTCAACGGAGCGTTCTCGCGAGAGCTTTCAAATCTGACCGCGGTTTCAAAAGGCGTTGTCGCCGGCAATCTGGCCGAAATCCCGAGCGAATACGCGGCCGTCGCGCGCGATCATCTGGCGTCTTACGCAGATTACCGGGAAGCAAGTTTCACCGCGCTCAACACCGCGAGCGTCGGCGACGGCGCGTTCGTCTATGTCCCGGGCGGAAAGGTCGTCGAGGCGCCGATCCACCTGCTCTTCATTTCGACGACGGAAGAGCCGGTCGCGTCGCATCCGCGCGTGTTGATAGCCGCGGGGGCGGGCGCGATCGCCACGGTCATCGAGAGTTACGTTTCGACGGGCGATGGAGTCTATTTCACAAACGCCGTGACCGAAGTCGTCGCGAAGGAAGGCGCGGTCGTCACCCATTACCGTTTGCAGGAGGAGAGCGCGCGCGCGTTTCACATCGCCACGACGCAGGTCTATCAGGAGCGCGAGAGCAACTACGCGTCTTACGCCATATCGCTCGGCGCCCGCATAGCGCGGCACGATCTGAATGTCGCGCTGAGCGACGAGTATATAGAGACGACGATTGACGGTCTTTACGTGGTCACGGGCGAGCAGCACACCGACAGCCACACCTCGATCGATCACCAGAAGCCGCATTCCGTCAGCCATCAGCTATACAAGGGCATTCTGGACGGAAGTTCGCGCGCGGTATTCAACGGCAAGGTTTTCGTGCGCGAAGGGGCGCTGCTGACCGACGCCCGCCAGTTGAATAAAAACCTGCTGCTGTCTTCGGACGCCCACGTCGATACGAAGCCGCAGCTGGAGATTTTCGCCGACGACGTAAAATGCGCCCATGGCGCCACGGTGGGACAATTGGAAGATGAAGAGTTGTTTTATCTGGCCGCGCGCGGGATCACTACGGAACGCGCGCGGGCGCTGCTGACTTACGGCTTCGCCGAGGACGTGATCAGCAGGATCAAATTGAAATCGGCGAGGCGCCACTTGGAACGAGTGGTCTTAGACAAGTTACACCAGAGTCTGGAGGTTGAATAGAGTGATGCGAGCCGCGCTTGAAGAAGTTAACGCGCAGGAGAGGCCGACAAATCATTTCGATGTCGATCGAATCCGCAAGGATTTTCCGATCCTCAGGGAGCGAGTCCACGGACGGCCATTGGTCTATCTGGACAGCGCCGCGACCTCGCAGAAACCGCAGGCCGTAATCGACGCGATCACGAATTATTACGCCTCGCAGAACGCCAATGTCCATCGCGGCGTGCATTATCTGAGCCAGCTGGCGACGCGCGAATATGAAGACGCCAGAGTCAGGATTCAGCGGTTCATCAACGCGGCCGAGACTCATGAGGTCATTTACACGCGAGGGACAACCGAAAGCGTCAACCTGGTCGCGCAGAGTTACGGCCGCAAATTCGTGCACGAAGGCGACGAGATCATCATCTCCACGATGGAGCACCACTCGAACATCGTGCCGTGGCAGATGCTCTGCGAGGCGAACCGGGCGAAACTGCGCGTGATTCCAATTGATGACAACGGCGAATTGATGATCGATGAGTTCGCGCGGATGCTCAACAGGCGCGTCAAAATGGTCGCGGTCACGCACATCTCGAACGCGCTCGGCACGGTCAATCCGGTCAACCGGATCATCGAGCTGGCGCACAGCCAGGACATCCCGGTCCTGCTGGACGGGGCGCAGGCCGCGCCGCACCTGAAAGTCGACGTGCGAGACCTGGACTGTGACTTCTACGCATTCTCCGGGCACAAGATGTGTGGCCCCACGGGCATCGGCGTTCTTTACGGCAAGAGCCACTGGCTCGAATCGATGCCTCCGGTGATGGGCGGCGGCGACATGATCGCGTCGGTGACTTTCGAGAAGACGACTTACAACACGCTGCCCTACAAATTCGAAGCCGGAACGCCGAACATCGAAGGCGCCATCGGGCTCGGCGCGGCGGTCGATTACCTGAACAGCGTCGGCCTCGACCGCATCGCCGCTTACGAACGCGAACTGCTCGATTACGCGACTGAGGTAATCGGAGCGATCCCCGGCGTCAGGATCATCGGAACGGCCCGAGAGAAAGCGAGCGTGCTGTCGTTCACGGTCGAAAACATACACCCGCACGACATCGGCACGGTCCTGGACCAGGAAGGCGTCGCGGTTCGCGCCGGCCATCATTGCGCGCAACCGGTGATGAAACGCTTCGACGTTCCCGCGACCGCGCGCGCCTCGTTCGCTTTCTACAACACGAAAGAGGAAATCGACGCTCTGGCCGCCGGAATTCAGAAAACGATTGAGGTATTTGCATAGCGATGTCGGAACTGAACGAACTCTATCAACAGGTCATCCTCGACCACAACAAGAAGCCCCGCAACTACAAGCGGCTCGAAACAGCCAACCGCGAGCAGGAGGGCTACAACCCTCTCTGCGGCGACCAGATTACGCTCTACCTGCAAATGGAGGGCGACTTGATCAAGGATGTCGGCTTCCAGGGATCAGGCTGCGCGATCTCGAAAGCCTCGGCATCGATGATGACCACAGCCGTCAAAGGCAAAACCAAAGAAGAAGCCGAAGTGATGTTCGAGGAATTTCACAGGATGGTCAAAGGCGACCTTGACGCCGAAACCGAACAGAACCATCTGGGCCGTTTGAAAATCTTCGCCGGCGTGCGCGAATACCCCGCCCGCGTCAAATGCGCAAGCCTTTCCTGGCATACCCTGCGCGCGGCCATAGAGCAAAAGGGCGAAAGCCGCGGCGAATCAGTCAGCACGGAAGTCGAACACAGACAGGATTGACAGGCTTTTCAGATAATTAAACCGCAAAGGCCGCAGAAGTACGCAGAGAATGGTCAAGACTGATCTTTCTCTGCGTACCTCTGCGGCCTTTGCGGTTTAATGTCTTTATCATGCGCCGCATTGAAAACGCCGCTCGCATGATCGCGTCGCGACCTTCCGGCAAGCGCAAGTAGCTGTTCTTCAGAGTCGAGCGGCTTGTAACAGATCGACTTCGATTCGGGCGCCGTCTACCGTTATGAATGACCCATCAACCAATTTCTGGTCGGTGATGTCGTGATTGTAAAACTGTTCCACCAGGTCATAAGGAGCGAAGATTTCCAACACTTCCGCATGCGGCCGGAGATTCTTCTTAGAGTGAAAATTATCGTAGAAAATCCGCGCTCTTACCTTGATTCCGTATATGGCGTTGGCGTCAGTAATAAACGGGGCGACTTTATCGAGGCCGGGCAGGACGAACGCTTTAAGGACCGTGGCGGCCCTTGCCGCCTGTTTCATTTTAAGGGAGTTAAATATAGTGGCCGTATCGGGCGCTGAAAAAGCGATATATTGCTTTCCCTTGAACTCTTCGACGCCAAACCCGTTATCGTTATAACTCAGTTCTTTCATCAATTGGAGTTGCTTATCCCGCGTGATTTGCCCAAGCGCGCCTTGAAAAGTTATGGGCAGCAACTTCTCCGCCAACGATTTGAATTCCTCGCTGGATTCGAACATCTCGGCCGAACCGGCATAGAGGAGTTGTCGCAAGGCCGCATTCACGTCGGGAGTGTCAGGCGAGAACCGCAGCTTGACATAAGCCACGCCGCTCCGGCATTCGACTTCCGTATACTCTTTCTTCCTACCGGATTTCTCGTAATAGAGAGTGACCATCATCGGCCAGCCGCGCAGGCGCCAATCGGAATATCCTTCAACCCTGATCGTCTCTCCGCTCACTGAGACATTCACGGTAAAAATCGGCGCCCCGCTTGCGATGCTATCCGTTTCATATTTGAGCAGCCTGGCGGGAATTTTGACTGTGAGTTGCTGGCCTTTTTTCAGGGCGATTCCGCTTTCCGGACTAATCAATGCGGCCCCGGTTAAGCACAGCAACAAGAGGCAGCCGATGGAGGCGCCCAGGCGCCTAAGAAGTGTCGACATTGAATGATCCTTTCTGGAGCGGTTGACAATCGCATAGGCGGGACACATCCAATTACCATCACCCATAATTTCCGCGCTAAATGCGCACACAACTATGGCGGAACCGAACAAACTCTATCAACAGGCCATACTCAAAACAACAAAAAACCTCGCGCGAGTTAAGCTGCCAAAATCGTTATCGGACATAGGGGGATGGCCTCGATTTTTATTTATCGAAGCTGAACAACCGCAAAACGTCAATCGAGAGATCGAACAGGTGAGCGCAGCCTTGCGCGCCGCCGACGTGTTCGGCAAACTGCGCGACGAAAACGCCGGTCACTTTCAGTCCTTCGAGCTTGGGCGTTCGCAGGTGCGGGTCTTCGCAGAGGCCGTGATAAGGCAATCGGGCGCCGCGGCTCCGGGCGTTTGAAATCACGCCGTCGCTGGACAGATCGAAACCGATCCTGATGTCGTGAACGGCGTCTTCCATTGCGCTCTCGCAGGCGTATATCGCCTCGCCGTTTACGCCCTTCTTCATTTCGATCTCCACTCGCTTGTTTCGCCAGAAGACGCGTTTATCGCCGGGCTTCGGTCTTGTCAATTTCGCGTCGAAGCCGCAGCGGACTTCCCTGCTAGTAAACAAACCTTCGCTTTCGTCGCGATAGGCGTAACACGTGTTCGCAAGTCCCATATAAGCGCGGTCTTTCAACCAGGCGATCCGCGCGTATTCGGCCGGGCTCCCGCCTGACGGAAACCGGGCCTCGAATTCCGCCGTGTAGTGATAGACCTGCTGCCCGACGCGGGCCATCTCTATGGCCGTCAGCAGATGCTCCTGCGCGCCCGGCAAATCTCCCAATTCAGAGAGCACGCGTTTGGAAAAGCCTCGTCCGATGCGGACGCCTTTGACGCCGGCGTATCTTTCGCATAATCGCGGGTCGAATTCGCCTTCGATCTGGCGCGCGGAGGCTTCGATGACTTCGTACTCCGGCGTGCGAATCTTCCAGACGTGTTCGAAGGCGAAGCGATGGTCGCGCATAGAGCCGCGCGCCAGCGATACGTTTTCGGCCGGGACGTCTATCTCGGAGCTGAAAGTTCGCCGGTATTTCGAATTTGAGAGCGGTATCGAGAGTTCGATTGCCATTATTGTTTTAAAGAAATTCCTCGCGCCACAGCTTGTGAGCTTCGATCCATTCAAAGCCTTTCGGATAAGGCTCGACCCATTCCAGAGAGTTGACGTCGATCCTGTATTGCCTGCCGTTGCGTTCACAGACAACCAGCAGGCCATAGCCGCCTTTCGGCCAGGCGAATTCAGTAACCTTGACATCTTCGCCGATGACTTTGGCGTCAAACGGGCAGATTACCCTGTCGGCGATCATCGTCAACAGGCCGGAATGCTGCTCATGCTTGTCGTAGCAATCAACCGTCGCCTCCTCTATCAGCTTGAGGAGGTGTTTGCGTTTTTGATTCTTGTCCATTTCGTCTCCTCCGAAAAACATCCACAAAACCGCGCGAAGAATCACAAAGTAAATTTCGCGCTCCTTCGGGAAATTCTTCTTTATGGGGCGTCGCTGGCGCCGAACTGAACAAATCCTCTATCGTCGTGCTTTAATTGAGGTCGGGTGACTCACAAGAGTCTAGCAGAAGTCGCCGGTCAAATCATCGTTCTTCTCGACAAACTTTGCGCGATTGCCGATAATCGGCGCGGGCCGAGAAAGAGAGCTATTCGATGGATATTCAGTCGAAGGAGATCGGCTACTATCAAACGAGAGATGGCGCGTGTCCATTTCAGGAGTGGTTTCAGCAGTTGAAGGATCGTAAAGCGCAAATGCGAATTGATGCTCGGCTGGCTTGATTGCGCAGCGGGAATCCAGGCGATGTCAAAGCCGTTGGCGCGGGAGTCTCGGAGTTGCGGGTTGATTACGGACCAGGCTATCGTGTTTACTTTGCCATGGTGGGAATTAAGCTCGTCGTATTACTCTGTGGTGGCGACAAGCGATCCCAGGTCTCTGATATTAAACAGGCAAAGAAATATTGGGCCGACTATCAGAAGCGGGCAAGCAAAAGCAAGGAGAAATCATGACGAAGCCTGAATCAATCGTTAGCTATCGTGAAGATTTATTGGAACGACTGCGCGACCCAGAGTATGCCGCCGGTTATCTGAACGCCGTGTTGGAAGAGAACGATGAAGCGGCATTCCAGCTGGCGCTGCAAGATGTGGCCGAAGCTCAACACATGCCTTTACCGGAATCACCGCTTCGATGGTCGAGTGTGATTGACTTTCTGAATACCCTCGGCGTACAGCTGAAGCTCGATCTGAAGCGGGCGGCCTGAATCACTCCAATCCCCACATCGCCAGAGTCGTCTCATCCTTGATCAAAATGTTTCTGCCAATGATCGCCGGATGCGCCCAGGTCGGTTTTTCAGCCACGTGATATTTTTTGATCACTTTCGCGCCTTTGTCGGCGGCGCTCGTAACGATCAGATCGGCGTCGTTGGTCAGTGAGAATATCGTGTCGCCCGCGATGACCATGGCGGCGTTCTCGCCCTGGCGCGGATCGCCGGTCCAGAGCGTCTTGCCCGTCGAGGCGTCGAGGCAGAAGAACTGGCCTTTATTCTTGTGCGACATTCCGAAGAGCAGGTTGCCTGAGAGCAGCGGCGAGTTCATGTACATCGAAACCCCTTTGTTCTCCCAGACAGTGTCGGTCGCCCAGGCGTTTTCGCGCCATCCGACTCGCACGGCGAAGACGCCTTTATCGAGGCCGGAGAAGATCAACAGGTCCTTGTACTGGATCGGAGTGACGATGTTCTGAACATATGCGGTGGTGAACGGAATCTTCCAGAGCAGCGAGCCGTTGTCGGCCCAGACGCCGATGATGTTTCGCTGTGATTGGGTGACTATCTGGCGCTTGCCGGCGATCTCCACGACGATCGGCGTGGCGTAAGCGGGGCCGTCGCCGTTCCAACTCCATTTCTCTTCGCCGGTCGCGGCGTCAAAGGCTTTCAACGCGCCGCTGTCACTGCCACCCACGTAAACGATCAGCAACCCACGGTCAATAATGGGCGACGTGGCCGTTCCGAAATCCGGCGAGGTCGATTTGAACTGTTTGGAGAAATCCTTGCGCCAGAGCAGCCTGCCCTTCGCCGCGTCGTAGCAGGAGAGGATTTCGGTAATGCCGAAGGTATAAAGTCTGCCGTTTTCGTAAACCGGCGTTGATTTGGGGCCTTTGCCATGGCCGGCCGCGGCGGGGTTCATCGTGTAGGCTACAGGATAGCTGTCCTGCCACTTTTTTTTGCCCGTATTGAGATCGTAAGCCGCGGCGACTTCATTCTCGCCTTGCCTCGAATGCAGGTAGACGCTGGCTCCTACGACCAGCGGCGATGAATGGCCGGCGCCGACGGCGACCTGCCATCGCTGTTTCAATTGATCGGGCCAGACTTTCGGCGCGGTGAATCCGGCGCCTCTGCCGTCTCCGTTGGGGCCTCGCCATCGCGGCCAATCCTGCGTGAAGCCCGCCTGAAACAGCGATCCGAGGAGAATGAAGGCAAAAATGGAGTTTCGGGTTTTATTCTGGGACATTTGTGCAGCGTTCTCCGATATCAAAAAAGAAACGCGGATCTGGAGAAACGAAGGATTTACGTCTCTACACGATCCGCTTCGAACGGTTGAAGAGGAGGAGAATATCGCTATACCGCGCGGCGCTTAGCCTTTGCGCCGCTTGTAAGAACTTCGACGGCTTTCTTCAGCATCTGATCATCCACCGGCTTCGGCGCGACGACGACCGGAGGAGCGCCGTCGGCCTGTGGCTGTTTACCTTCCTCAGAAGGACCCACATCAGCCAGATCAGCGCTTTTGACTTCGACGTTGGGCGTGACGCCGTCGGTCATGAATATCTTGCCGGAGGGCGCGGCGTAGCGCGCGACGGTCAATAGCAGAGCCGATCCGTCATCGAGCGGGAAAAGCTGCTGCTCCGAACCCATTCCGAAGAGCGTGCGTTCGCCGATGACTTCGCCGCGCTGGTTTTCCATAATCGCCGCGGCGACGATTTCCGATGCGCCGGCCGTCGTGCGGTTGATGATCACAGCCACTGGCAATTCGGTCAAATCGTTTTCAGGCTTCGCCTCGTAGGTGGTAAGGACATTATCCTTGCGACCTATCGATTTGGCGATCACGCCCGACTTGAGGAAGAAATCCGCGACCTTCACGCCTTCATCCAGGTCGCCGCCCGCCGATCCGCGCAGATCGATAACGATCGATTTCGCGCCTTTCCGGATGACGTCTTTGACGGCGTTCTCCACGGCTTGCGCCTGCCCTTCGCCCAGGATCGGAACCTTGACGTAGCCGATTTGAGACTCCAGAAGGCGCGTTTCGGGCAGAGCCGGCGCAACCTTGCCCCGCACGATTTTGATTTTTTCCGATTTGCGATTGATCAGGGTCAACTCGACAGTCGAACCGGGCGCGCCGGAAAGAATGGATTTCACATCATATAGATCCATATCGCGGGTGGCATGCGTGTCGACGTATTCGATCACGTCGCCGATCTTGACGCCAGCTTTCTCGGCCGGCGAGCCTGGAATGACCGCGATCACATAAGCGAATCCCGAATACTGGCCGATAACCATTCCGGTCGTGTCGGGCAGGACCTTGTTGGATTGATATTGCTTGACCTGTTGCGGCAACAGATAGGCGCTGTATGGATCGAGTCCCTCGGTCAAACCACGCAAGGCGCCGACCCGAACCTTTTCGAGGTTCGGCTTTTCAACGTAATCCTGGACAATATGCTTCACCACCTCTTCAAAGATGCGCAATTGCGGGTAAGGCCCGGCCGGATTGGCGATCGCCTTGAAAAAAGGATTGTTGGTTTTAGAAAGCATCCCGCCTACAATCGAATACAGAGCGATGAAGGCGGACAGTGTGACCAGCGTAAGTTTGCCGCGTATTGACATTAAATACAGCTCCTTAAGCTCATTTGAGTTGCCGGACAGAGCGCGCGTCAGTTTATCAACTATAGCGAGATGCAAGCTCAACCAGCCCATTATCGACCGCAGGCCGATGATACACCACGCGGAAATAAGGGCGCAAGCTAACCTAATTTTTGGAAAAAATGGCTGCTGCAGGCCGAATTGGCCGCAGCAGCCTTACAGGAGGATACCCCTTTGAAGAAACACCGGCTGGTGCTTTTCTCAGTGAGCGATTCTAAAGACGCGCCTTTCTAATTGTAGGTTTCCAGTTTTTTTAGATAGGGCGACAAAGCATCCGATATATAATGCCTGGGACAAATAAGACAGATAGGATGAATGTCCTATCTGTCTTATTTGTCCCATCTTCCTATTCGTCCTGTATCAAGGGAAAATTTAATGAAATCAAAACTGATCGCCTGGGTGGCCGCGTTATGTTTTCTGTCAGTTGTGGCGCAAACCGACGCGCGACAATCATCGCCGTTCAGCGTCAAAGACCGCTACGTCAAATCGGAGCATCGAATCACGATGCGAGACGGCGCGAAGCTTTTCACAGCCGTCTATTCGCCTAAAGACACGTCGCAAAAATATCCGATTCTTATGATGCGCACGCCTTACGGCGTGGGCCCGTATGGCGCGGACGCTTACCGTCCTTCGCTCGGCCCGTCGGCGGCGTTTATGCGGGAGGGCTATATTTTCGTTTATCAGGACGTGCGCGGGACGTTCATGTCCGAAGGCGAATTCGAGGATGTGCGCCCGCACATCCCGAACAAAAAATCGCCAAAAGACATAGACGAATCGAGCGACACTTATGACACCGTTGATTGGCTGGTCAAAAACATCCCTAACAACAACGGGCGCGTGGGCGTCTGGGGGATTTCATATCCGGGCTTTTACGCGGCCACGGCGCTGATGGACGCGCACCCGGCGCTCAAGGCCGCTTCGCCCCAGGCCCCCATCGCCGACTGGTTCGTCGGAGACGACGATCATCATAACGGCGCGTTCTTTATCTTCGATTGCTTCGGATTCAACATGTTTTTCGGAATGCCGCGGCCTGAACCGACCCCGAATCAATTCAAGAATTTCAATTTGGGAACGCCGGACGCGTACAAATTCTTCCTCAATCTGGGTCCCGTGGCCAACGCGCAGAAGAACTATTTCAAAGGCAGGAACAAATACTGGAACGACGTGATAGAGCACGGAACTTATGACGAGTTCTGGCAGGCGCGCAACGTTCTGCCTCACCTGAAGAAGGTCACGCCGGCGGTAATGGTGGTCGGCGGATGGTTTGACGCCGAGGATTTGTACGGGCCGCTGAATATTTACAAGACAATCGAGAAGAACAATCCGGACGCGAAGAATATTCTGGTCATGGGGCCGTGGTCGCACGGGCAGTGGGCGCGCGGCGACGGCGAGAGCCTGGGCGGCGTCCAATTCGGTTCGAAGACGTCCGCCTGGTATCGCGAAAACGTCGAGCTTCCATTCTTCAATTTCTACCTGAAAGACAAGGGCCGGATGGCGCTGCCGGAAGCGACGATTTTCGCCACCGGCGCAAACGAGTGGAAATCATTCGATCAATGGCCCCCGAAAAATTTGCAATCGCGCTCGATCTACTTCCACAAAAACGGCAGATTGTCTTTGGACGCGCCGCCGAACCCCGAGGATCCGGCTGAGAGCTTCGACGAATATCTGAGCGATCCCGCCGACCCTGTGCCCTTCACTAACGCGATGACGAATACGCGCGGGACCGGTTATATGATCGAGGATCAGCGCTTCGCCTCGCGCCGTTCTGACGTGCTGTCCTACCAGACCGACGCGCTCGACAAGGACCTGACGCTCGCCGGTCCGATCACCGCCGACCTGTTCGTTTCGACCACAGGAACTGACGCCGATTTTATCGTTAAACTGATTGATGTTTATCCTGATAAGGGGACTGATAAGGGCGGGGCTCAGACGCTGGTGCGCGCTGAAGTGATGCGCGGCAAATTCCGCAACAGCCTCTCGAAACCCGAACCGTTCGCGCCCGGCAAGCCTGACGAAGTGAAAATCGCCCTGAATGACGTTGATTACACGTTCAAGGCGGGCCACAGGCTCATGGTTCAGGTTCAGAGCAGTTGGTTTCCGCTGGTCGACCGCAACCCGCAAAAATTCGTCGACATCTATCACGCCACCGCAGCCGATTTTCAAAAAGCGACTCACCGGATCTACCACTCGGCGCGGCTGAGTTCGCATTTGAAGGTCGGAGCGTTGAAATAGAAAAGAAAGCCCGCCACGAATGAACACGAATATTCACGAATAGCGAAGAGGGCTGATCAAATTCAAGAAAAAGATTCGTGAGCCTTCGTGTTCATTCGTGGCTGGCTTTCTTTTTTCTTCCATACAAAGTCGCCACCAGCCGTCGCGGGCCGCCGTTGCTGCGATGTTCGCAGAGATAGATTCCCTGCCAGGCTCCGAGAAGTAACTGGCCGCGTCCTACCGGTATCGAAATCGAGCAACCCAGGATCGAAGTCTTGAGGTGAGCGGGCATGTCGTCCGGGCCTTCCAGAGTGTGTTCATAATAAGGCGCATTTTCGGGGACGGCGTGATTGAAGTAGCGCTCCATGTCGCTTCGCACGTCAGGATCGGCGTTTTCATTGACGGTCAGCGACGCGGAGGTATGTTGGACGAAGAGATGAAGCACGCCGGCTTCGATCTCGCGTATTTCCGGCAGATTATCGAGCGCTTCGCGCGTAATCAGGTGAAATCCTCGCGACCTGGCTCTGAGAGTAAATTCTTTTTGAATCCATTCCGTGTTTTCCATACCGAGAGCTTAAAGCAATTCGAAATGTCACACAATTAGCCCCTGGTATCCTGCTTGCCTGATGATCTGCGCGCATGATCCCGACCCGTACGGTTGTCATTTATATCCCCCAAATATGACGGCCCCCAAAATTATGGTAAGCCCTGCTTAACTGCGCAGGCCTTAAGAGATGCTCAAGTAAGCGTCGTGGAGAGCGAATATGGCCAACACGGTTGGAGTCACGGGATTCAAATTCGTAGTCGCAGCCACACTGGCTTTGTTGTTATCGACTTTTTCGATCTTTCCGGGAATCAGCGCCGCTGAGGGCTCGCGGTCTCAACCGGCGCCGCCTGAACAACAAATCCAGTCAGATTGCCAATCGCAAGACGCACAACCTGTCGCGGTTATCGCCAATGCGTCATACGTCCATAGTGGCGCCGTCTTGTGGCAGCCGCCCGCGGACATAGAATGTCGTGACCTGTTTTACGGCCCCGGCGGGGCGGAAAACGCGCCGGATCCTTCGACGCCCTTCACATATGTGAAACGCTCCAACTCAGGCACGCAGAAGAAGATCATCGTACAGGACGTTCATGGCGTTAAATGGACTGTGAAGTTCGGGCCCGAGGCGCGGCCGGAGACCGCGGCTACGCGCATCGTCTGGGCCGTCGGATATCATGCCGATCAGGATTATTTCGTCCCCCGCGCGCGGATCGTCGGCCAGGAATACATTGACGCGCGTGACGTGCGATTCGAACGCCACGACGGCAGATATAAAGAGGTCGGAAACTGGTCATGGGAGGCCAATCCATTTCTGGGCACGCGTGAATTCGAAGGTCTGAAAGTGCTGATGGCGCTGTTGAAAAATTGGGACCTCAATGAAAAAAACAACGACATCATTATGGCGAAAAAGATCACAGGCCCGAACATCTACTATGTGGCGGATTTGGGAGCGACAATCGGACGAACGGGAACCTTCCTGAATAGACTGTGGGGGAACGCGCCGGGAACAATCAGTTTCTCTCCCGGAAAGTCAAAAGGAGATCCGTACGCTTTCACCAGCGAGCGATTCATCGATGAAGCGCATGGAGGTCGTGTGTATTTCCACATCCGCCGCTCGCACTCGCGCCACAGGGTCGATGGCGTCTCGGTCGAGAGCGCGCGGTGGATGGGCGCATGGCTCGGACGCCTTTCCGACAAACAGCTGGCCGACGCTTTCTGCGCCGGCGGATATGACCAGGCGGAAACGTCCCTGCTGGTAAGCATTATGCGCGCGCGGATAATAGAGCTTCAGCGGCTTTGAGAAAGAGACAGAGGGAAAGAGGGGCGGAGAGAAGGGGAGACGGAGAGATCATAGAGCTGCATCTCTCGTTCGCTCTATCTCTCCTTCTCTCTGTCCCCCTTTCCCTCTGTCTTCTTATCTCGACTTTGTCCTTTTTGTGGCGCTGGCGCTGGCGGGCGGCGCCGCAAAAAGGACAAAGTCGGCGCCATTTTTCAATGTCATAATCCGATGATGAAGTTGAAAAATATCAAGCGTCGAATATCGCCGGTTAACCTGCGATTAACCGCTCACTTAAGACTCTGCTAACTAAGTTATTTAAAAGATGGCGGCCGGATCAGTACCGCGCGCGTAAGCAAGCGGCCGGCCTATTAAAAAGCCGCTCCCTCACGGTCGCGGTACTGATAATAACCGCTTGCGACCTATGCGGATAAGTGGTGCGCCGCGCAATTAACGGTTAAACGAGACTTTGTCCAATGTGAGATCGGCGCTCCGGCGCCGATCTCACATTGGACAAAGTCGAGATGACATATGAATATGACATATGTTTTGATCTTAACCTTCGATGGCGGGCGGCGCAAGAAAAAGGGCCGCCATCACGGCGGCCCTGAGAGAAAGAGGTCGTTTGCGGGCCTTCGCCCGAAACAATCAATCGCGATTGCGGTTCTTGATCAAATGGTACAATGCGCCGCCGCCGCCGCCGATCAAGGCTCCGGCCGCAGCGCCCTTTCCGCCACCGGCCGCGGCGCCGATGCCGGCCCCGACCGCCGCAGGCGCGGCTATCGTCAGAACGGTTTTCAGCTTGGAATTACCGCTGCGTCTTGCGTATCTTGCGGGCGCGCCCGACGGACGATAAACCACTTCCTGCCGGGCGAGGCGCGTACCCGGCCGCGCCGTGGACTGTTTGGCTTTTGCCTGGAAACCGTCCGCATACCCATCCTTGAATCCGTCGTTATAACCGGCGCGGGTAGTGCTGGCGACGCCGGATGATTGGCCATTCATTCCCGCGTTGTAACCATCCGTGTAACCAGTTTTGAAGTCGCTCAGGTAGAACGCCTGATTCTCATTCGAGGCTTCGGTTGTGGCCGTCGTGAGCGTTTCCGGAGTCGGCGAACTCAGTGGCGAAGGCGATGTCGCCACTGTGGATTTGCTCTCTTCAGCGGTTGTTTTGGGTGTTTCGGCCATTCGCCCGAACGCAAAGCCTGAAATCAGCATCGCGGCTCCAAGGACAATGGCGAATATTCGTTGCGATTTAGTCATGAATCGTCCCCCTTTACGTGAAGCAAATAAAAACGGAGAGCCCGGAAAATATAGCAAACAGCGCGCCGTAATCAAAGCCATTAGTCTCGCCCTGACCATGATGACGATAAGCGCCGCTATTTTTTTACATATAAGGCGCATGGATGAAATCAAGACGACCTCTTATTGGCTTTTCTTTTCCCATATCGAATAACCAGTCTAAGAAATTACACGATATGGGGGCCTTGCGCGCATTTTGGCTTCTCGCTATATTTTCCGCTCCCCAGGTCACTCAAATTGTTGAGCCCGTCGTAACCTGACCACCTGAAGACCGCAAGGAGGTTTTCCATGACAGCAGAAGCAGAAATCATTACGAGCAGAGAAACTTTCGAAGGCGACGGTCTGAAAGTCGACGCCTTCGTCGCACGTCCGGACGATGTCGAAAAAGCGCCAGCCGTTATCATTGTTCACGAATGGTGGGGACTGACCCCGCACATTGAAGACATCGCGCAGCGCTTCGCGGAAGAGGGTTTCATCGCCGTCGCGGCTGACCTTTTCGAAGGCAAAACGACTAAAGACGCCCAGGAGGCCTCGAAACTGATGGGCGCGTTGAAACAGGAAGACGGCCTGGCGCGGCTGCAGGTCGTCCTGAAGCGACTGCGCGCGACGCCGGAAGTGGCCGGCGTCGGCGTGATCGGATTCTGCATGGGCGGCTCATACGCGCTGCTTCTGGCCTGCGAGGCGAAGGTCGATGCCTCCGCTCCTTTCTACGGCGATACGCCGGCCGACACTGCGATTATCGGCAAATTGAGCTGCCCGATCCTCTTCATCGGCGCCGAGAAAGACCAATGGATCACGGTTGAAAAAATGAACCGCCTCGACGCCGCGCTCAGGCAGTACGGCAAGGAAGGCGAAGTGCGAATCTACAAAGGCGTCGATCATGCGTTCTTCAACGACACTCGCCCCGAGGTATACAGCCGCGCCGACGCCGAAGACGCCTGGAAGCGGGTGATTGAATTTTTCAATAAACATTTGCGAGCTTAACCGCGTGGCGCGGAATGTGTTCCTTATTGTCCACAATGATTCACGAGTTATCGACAAATACTGTGGCGATCATCACCGGCGCTTCATCAGGCGTCGGGCGAGCGACGGCGCTGGCTTTCGCTGAAAGAGGTTTACGGCTTGCGCTGCTGGCGCGTTCGGAAAGAGCTTTGTCCGAAGTCGCGGATGACGCAAGGGGGCGAGGCGCAAGCGACGCCGCTTATTTTATTTGCGACGTGCGCGATGAAGCGGCGGTCGAGGGCGCGGTCGCGTCGACGCTGGATCGATTCGGGCGCATTGACGTCCTGGTCAACAGCGCAGGACTGAGCTTGAACGGCGAGGTTGACGGATACTCGATCGATGATTGGCGGACGGTGATTGACACCAATCTGACCGGGACATTTCTGACCTGCCGCGCCGTGGCGCCCGCGATGAAGCGGCAGGGCGGCGGCCAGATCGTCAACATTTCTTCCGGCGCCGGCCGCAACGGCATCAGGGAGATGTCCGCTTATTGCGCGTCTAAATTCGGCGTGATCGGTTTCACTGAGTCATTCGGGCTCGAAGTCAGAAATCAAAACATTCGTGTTTCGGTCCTGCTTCCGGGATCGGTGGCGACCGATTTTTCCAGAGTCGCGAAACGGGACACTGGCGCGGGGCCGGACGGGTCAAGAGAAATTGGCTACGCGATGACCGCGGAAGAAGTGGCCTCGGTCATTGTCGCGATGCTGGAGCAGCCCCCGCAAGCCTGGATGAGCGAGGTTACCCTGCGTCCACTTAATATGGATTTGAAGCGGCGTATTTCCTAAGCGACGGAGAGATGGAGAGAAAGAGAGATGGATGGAAGATGGAAGATCGAGGATCAAAGATGGAAGATCGGAGATGGCGATTCTCGATCCTCGATCCTCGATCCTCGATCCTCGATCCTCCGTCCCTCTGTCCCTCCTTCTCTCCGTCTCTTCCTCTCCCCATCAGAGCTTCGCGAGAAAAAACTCCTCGCCAAATACATCACGCAAAATCTGGAAGCCGTCTATGGCGTCCCTGTCAATGAACGCCCTTATGATCCTCTGAGCGAATTGATCCTTACCGTTTTATCCCAATCGACAACCGACATAAACAGTCGAAGAGCTTTCGAGAATTTAAAGCGGCGTTTCCCCGACTGGGAATCTGCGCGTCGAGCGCGACCGTCATCCATCGCCGCCGCAATCAAATCAGGCGGATTGGCTAACGCCAAATCGGTAATCATCAAAAACGCGCTCAACGAAATCAGGAAAAGAAGAGGAGAACTCGATCTTTCGTTTTTAAAAACGTCGCAGGTCGAGGAGGGCTGGGAATTTCTTACATCACTCGCGGGCGTCGGCCCCAAAACGGCTGCCTGCGTCTTGCTATTTGCGTGTAATAAAAAAATATTTCCGATGGACGTACATATTCTTCGAATAACGAAACGAATTGGACTGGTTCCGGAGAGGTTCACTGATGAACAATCTCACAAAAGAATGGAAGAATTGATCCCACCGAAGAAGCATTACTCGCTTCACGTCAACCTTATCAGGCATGGCAGGCAGATTTGCCGTCCCCAAAATCCCAAATGCGCTAAATGTCCTCTTGTTGAGCAGTGTGATTATGGCCGCTCTCAACTTTGACCCTGGCTTAGTCTATTTTAGACTGAGTAAAAAACGATCAAAGAATGATCTATTATGTACCATTTTATTCCAAGATTGTGGGTCGAGGCTGCGGTAAAAAACGAGCTGGCGGCGCCTGATTGGCCTGCTTAAATTGTTGATATCAAGATGTTTAGTGGGATTGGATGAGCGGAAGTTCGTAGAAAACAGGGCAATGGTATGATCGTTGCACTAGTAGCGTAACGACAAGCAATGCTTCAGCAGTTTAGGTAAACGCTCGGAGACGGGAAGTGTTGGGGGACACCAAACGTCAAAGAGCAAAGTTAGGATGGCTACTAGGTTACGCATGGTTCTTGGGGGAGGCCATACGCGATCAAGTAGCCATTCTTCTTTTACAGCTTCATATTTCCCGCCACAATACCTCTACTAAATTTTTAGTCCAAAGCCGAAGGCCGGCTATCTAAGATAGCGTACACACCGACGCTTATCGAATAAGGTATGATTTAACGCGCTTTGGATTTACGATTGCGCTTCGCTGACATTGGGAGAGAAGCGATGTATAAAAGATCAGATAGAGCGAAGAGGTTCCTCTCGACATTCCTGGCGTTGCTGCTGGCCTCAGCGGCGCCGGCCGGAACTGTTCAGTTCACCGCCACGAAAAAATTGACCGAAGAGCAGAAGGCTGCGCACCTGCTCGGCCGTATCACATTCGGCGCGCGTCCCGGCGACGTTGAACGAGTGATGAAGATGGGCTGGGAGAAATATCTGGATGAACAACTTCACCCGGAACGCGTCTCCGATCAGCTGGTTGAGCAGAAGTTGAAGAATATCGAAAGCATTCATATGAGCAGCGCCGAACTGGCGGAGAATTATGCCGGGCCCCAGGTCATTAAACGGGCCTTGAAGGATCGAGGCGTCGAATTGCCTGTCGCGAATCCTCAGGCCGGCGCCTCACAATCGGGCATGCCAGAGGCGGGAATAGATGAAATGGCGAAGCGGCGCGAAGCCTACCGGGCTCTCAAAGACATGGGCTACAGGCCGCAACGGGAAGTCATCCAGGAGTCACAGCAAGCCAAGATCCTTCGCGCCGTCTACAGCGAACGCCAGTTGCAGGAAGTGATGACAGACTTCTGGTTTAATCACTTCAACGTATATGTTCAAAAAGGCGCCGATCGAATCCTGACAACGTCTTACGAGCGCGACGCGATTCGACCGCATGTCTTCGGCAAGTTCGAAGATCTGCTCAAATCAACGGCGGAACATCCGGCGATGCTCTTTTACCTGGACAACTGGATAAGCGCCTCGCCGAACGCGAATGCGCCGGAGCGCCCCGGTCGTTTTGGTATGCGCCGGATGCGTAACGCCAGGGTCGCGAAACGCTCCCGCGGGTTGAATGAAAATTACGCCCGCGAAATTATGGAATTGCATACGCTCGGCGTTGACGGAGGTTACACCCAAAAAGACGTGCAGGAAGTGGCCCGCTGCTTCACCGGGTGGACGATCCGCAATCCGCGCGCCGGCGGCGACTTTTACTTCAACCCGTTTATGCACGACGACGGCGAGAAGATAGTGCTCGGCAAAAAGATCTCATCGGGCGGCGGCGTCAGGGACGGCTACGCGGTAATACGCCTGCTGGCCACGCATCCTTCGACGGCGAAATTCATCTCGACGAAACTGGCGCGTAAGTTCGTCTCGGACGCTCCGCCGCAGGCGCTCGTAACCCGGATGTCCCAGACCTTCTCCAAGACGGGCGGCGATATACGTGAAGTGTTGCGAACGATGTTCACGTCGCCGGAATTCTTCGCCGCTGAAAATTACCGTGCGAAGATCAAAACTCCGTTAGAGATGACCGTCAGCGCCGTTCGCGCCATCGGCGCCGACACGAACGGCAATCCGCAATTCCACCGATGGATCGCGCAGATGGGCGAGGGGTTGTTTATGTGCCAGCCTCCGACTGGTTATCCCGACACGGCGGAGCGCTGGGTTAACGCCGGCGCGCTGCTCGAACGTATGAATTTCGCGCTCGCGCTCAGCGACAATCGCATTCCCGGCGCCCGCGTCGAGCTTCAAAATCTGTTGGCCGGCCCAAATCCGGTGGATACTACGCGGCGGTCGCAGGTCGTTGATCATTTCGTCAATCTGTTATTGCGCGGCCAGATTTCCCCGCAGACGCGCGAAACGATTGACAAAAGCGTGAGCGATCGGCGCCAGGTGGATGTGGCGAAGGTCGTCGGATTGATTCTGGGATCACCGGAATTTCAAAGGCAATGAAAAGATGGTGGTTAGTGATTGGCGATTGGTCGCCGGTTTCGGCCAACCACCAACCACTAACCACCAACCGCCGGAGGTTATCATGGACATTATCATGGACAGAAGATTTTTCCTGAAAAACAGCGCCGTTGCGCTGGCCAGTATGAGCGCCGCGACGATGGCGCCATCCTTTCTGACGCGCGCGCTGGCTCAAACGAACGGGAAAGGACGCAGAAAGATTTTGATAGCCGTCTTTCAACGTGGCGCGATGGACGGGTTGAGCGCGGTTATACCATATGGTGAACAGGAATATTACAATCTGCGTTCAGCGATCGCGATCCCGCGACCCGGCGCCGTCAGCGCCGGCGCTGGAGGATTGCAACCGAACCAGGCCCCGGGGATCGATCTCGACGGCTTTTTCGCTCTTCATCCTGCTCTTGCGCCGTTCAAACCAATCTACGATTCTGGCCAACTCGCGATCATTCATGCCGCGGGCTCGCCTGACAGCACACGGTCACACTTCGACGCTCAGGATTACATGGAATCGGCCACGCCCGGCGTAAAGAGCACTACCGACGGCTGGCTCAACCGCTACCTGCAATCCAGCTTGAAATCCGGGGGCGGCGCGGAAACCTCGCCGGTCCGTGGCGTGGCGATGGGACCGACTCTGCCGCGCGTCATGCAGGGCAAGGCTTCGACCATCGCCATGAACAGCATCAACGAGTTCACACTTCGCGCAGGCGGCGCGACGGGGCAGGCCGTGCAGGGTGGGTTTGAAGCGATGTACGCGCAGACAGTCAATGACGCGCTGCGAGACGCGGGCAAGGAAACCTTCGAGGCTATAAAACTGCTCAAAAGCGCCAATCCGGCTCAATACAAGCCGTCGCCCGACGCCACCTATCCTCGCGGGCCTTTCGGCAATCGCCTGCGCCAGGTCGCGCAGTTGATCAAATCGGGCATCGGCCTGGAGATCGCTTTCACAGATAGCGGCGGATGGGATACACACGCCAATCAAGGTTCATCTCAGGGCCAACTCGCTGCGCGCTTGGCGGAGTTTGCCGGAGGTTTATCGGCGCTTCATGCCGATCTGAAAGAATACGCCGATGACGTGGTGATCCTGACGATGACCGAATTCGGCCGCACCGCGCGCGAAAACGGCAATCGCGGCACCGATCATGGTCACGCCAGCGTGATTTTCGCTTTAGGCCGCGCGGTCAAAGGAGGCAAGGTCTACGGCAAATGGCCCGGTCTCAAGAGTCATCAGCTTAACGAAGGCCGCGACCTGGCGGTCACAACGGATTTTCGCGATGTTTTCGCGGAAATCGCGAAGAATCATCTCGGCGCAACTGATCTCAACGCTATCTTCCCCGGCTACAAGATTAGCGCTTCCAACTTCAAGGGGCTGATTTGATCCTGAAATGACCTGTGTAAAGTTTCCTTAAGGACTAGGAAAAGATCACATCGCAAAGTATTATAGACGGAGTTTCCACGGCTATCCGCATGCAATTCGGGCGTCCGACTTGCGAGTGAGGTTGGCGCTTGTAATATCCTCTGCCGCTACCTTCAACTGGAAACTCAAACAGGTTTCACTAAAGGAGAAAATCATGAACACCAAGAAGCTTGTCGTTGCGATTGCATTGGCAGGATTGCTGACCGCCGCCTCTTTCGCTCAGGCCGCGCAGGCCCCAGCCGCCGCGCCCGCTCCAGCAACGGCCACCCCCGAAGCAAAAGAAGCGAAACCAAAAGCCAAAGCCAAGAAGAGCAAGGCCAAAAAAGACGAGAGCGCAGCCACGGCTCCAGCCACCGCGCCTGCTGACACGGTAGCCACTGCTGACGAAAGCAAAGCCAAGGACAAAGGCAAGAGCAAAGCCAAGCCAAAGGCTAAGCCAAAGGCTAAGGAAGCCGAAGGCGCCGCTCCCGCCGCCGCCCCTACTGATGCTCCGGCTCCGGCTCCGGCCGCCACATCTGACGCGGCTCCCGCCCCCGCCGCGGAACCTGCCCCCGCTCCGGCTAAGGGCAAGAGCAAGGCTAAGGGCAAGTCGAAAGACAAGGCTAAAGAACCCAAAGAAGAAGGTACAACTGGCGATGCGGCCTCGGGCGAAGATGGAAAGTCCAAGGAAAAGGAAGGCAAACCCAAGGGCAAGAAGAAATCAAAATAGTGAAAGCGTTGATAAATCGGTTTGAGATCGATGGTGGGACACAGGCAAATTGTCCCACCATTTTACATTTGAGCGAAGTTGTTCAACAGCTTCAACCCGGCGGCCTGGCTCTTTTCGGGATGGAATTGCACGCCGATGATATTGTCCCGCCCGCAGATAGAGGCGAAGCGACGCCCATATTCAGTTTCGCCCATCACGCATGACGGATCGTCCGGTTCGACATAGTAGGAGTGAACGAAGTAAAAGAACGAATGATCGGCCAGATCGCGGAAGATCGGATGGCTCTGTTTGAATTCGACCTGATTCCAGCCGACGTGCGGAATGCGCACATTGTCGGGAAATTTGACTACGCGACCCGGCAGCAAACCCAGCCCGCGATGCGAACCGAATTCCCGGCCTTCTTCGAACATCATCTGCAATCCTACGCAAAGCCCTATGACCGGTTTGCCTGCGCCCGCCGCCTCGATCACAAGCTCGTCGAAGCCCAGCTTGCGCAGACTCTCCATCGCATATCCGAAAGCGCCGACGCCGAGCATGACCAGCTTATCGGCCTTGCGCAGGACTTTCTCGTCGCGCGTCACTGTGGCCTCGATGCCCTGCGAGGTGAAAGCTTTTTCTACACTGCGCAGATTGCCCACGCCATAATCGATAATCGCAATACTCATCACAAGCTTCCTTTGGTGGACATCACTCCCTGAATTCGCTCGTTAATTCGCGTCGCCTGAGACAAGGCCCTCGCGGCCGATTTGAACACAGCCTCTATGATGTGGTGCTGATTGCGACCATAAAAGACCTCTATGTGCAGGTTGCATTTGCAATGCTCCGCGAACGAATGCCAGAAATGCTCGGCCAGCTCGACGGAAAATGTTCCGATCATGTCGCGAGTGTTTCGAACTCTGTAAACCAGGTACGACCGGCCGGAGAGGTCCACGACGGCGCGGGCCAGCGTTTCATCCATCGGCGTGTAAGCCGCGCCGTAACGCGTGACGCCTTTTTTATCGCCCAGCGCTTCGGCGAAGGCCTGACCCAGACAGATCGCCGTGTCCTCGACCGAGTGGTGGTCGTCAATGTGCAGGTCGCCTTTACACATGATTTCGAGGTCGAACAGCCCATGACGGGCGAACAGTTCGAGCATATGGTCCAGAAACGGCACGCCGGTCGAGACGGCGTTTTTGCCTTCGCCGTCAAGGTTGAGCGCGACGCGGATGTCTGTTTCCCTGGTCGCGCGCTTGATTTCAGCCTGACGAGTCATGCGAATATTTCCTTCAATGCGGCTATTAATTTGTCGTTCTCTTCCGGCGCGCCGACGCTGATGCGAACGTATTCAGAGAGCATCGGCGCTTTGCTGATGTCGCGAATCAGAATGCCGCGGGCGTGCAATGATTCGAACAATTCCTTCGGAGAAATCGCCGTTTTCACGCAGAAGAAATTCCCCGCCGACGGAACCGGCGCAAGCCCCTTGATTTTCCCCAACTCGACGAAAAGGCGATCGCGCTCTTTCTGCATCTTCTCGACCAGCGGCCGTAACAGATGCAGGTTTTCGAGCGCGACCTCGGCCGCCGTCATCGAAAAGAAATTCAGGCTGTAAGGCATCTTCGCCTTGTTGAATTCGCGGATCAGCTCCGGCGCGGCCAGGCAGTAACCGACGCGAAGCCCGCCCATCGCCATCGCTTTTGAGAAAGTGCGCAGGATGACCAGGTTCTTATATTCCTTGAGCAGCGGGAGAAAATTTTCTCCCCCGACCTCCAGATAGGCCTGATCGACGACGACGATCCCATCGCTGTTGCGAGCTATCGTAGCCAGGTCACGCGCGCCGATCACGCAGCCGGTCGGATTGTTCGGCGAACAGATGATAGTCAGCCCGGCTTTGGACGTGACGGTCTTACTGGCCAGTCGCGGGAAGTTGAATGTCAGGTCTTCGTTGAGAGGCACTGATATGATTTCGCCGCCGGCCACGTTAACGACCTGCTGGTAAACGGAAAACGTCGGTTCAGGCAGGACCACGCGCACGCCTTTTTCGACGATTGAATTGACGACGGATTGAATCATCTCGTTCGACCCGTTGCCGGCCATCACTCCGTCATCCCGCCATCCAGCGTATTTGGCGAGCTTTTTGAGCAGCGACGCGGGGACGAAATCCGGATAGCGAGCCCAATCGCGCTTCATCACGCGGCGCAGGACTTCCTCTTTGATCTCGCGGGGCATCCCAAAGGGGTTTTCGTTCTGATTGATCTTGATCGGCGCTTCGAGCGGCGCAAGCGTGTATGCGGCGATCGCGCGGACGTTGGGCTTGATTTTGTCGATTGGTGAAATCATGGAAATTACGGCCTCTACTCCCCTGAACCTTGCGAGGGTCGCGTTTTCGCCGTCGCAGTCGTGCGGTTTGGGTTACTCATATCTGATAGTCGCTGAACGCGCGTGGGCCTCGAATCCTTCGGCCAGCGCCAGTCTTTCAATTGATGGCGCCGTGCGCGTCAATTCTTCACGAGTGTAGCGGATGACGCTCGTGCGTTTCAAAAAATCATATACGCCCAGAGCCGAAGAGAAGCGCGCCGCGCCCCCCGTCGGCAGTACGTGGTTCGTTCCTGCGAAATAATCGCCCACCGGCTCCGGCGAATACGCCCCGATGAAGATCGCGCCCGCGTGGTTGATTTTGGCGGCGGCGCCTTCGTCGTCTTCGGTGATGACCTCCACGTGTTCGGGCGCGATTCGGTCGGCGAGCGCGCACGCGGCGGCCAGCGATTCGACCACGATCAGCGCGCCGAAATCGGCGAGCGAGCGTTCTACTATCTCGCGGCGCGAGAGAGTTCGAGTCTGTTTGATAATCTCCTCGCGCACGGCTTCGGCCAATTTTTGGCTCGGCGTGATCAGTATCGCCGCGGCGTCTTCGGAATGTTCGGCCTGCGACAGCATGTCGGCGGCGACGAAATCGGCGCGGGCCGTATCGTCGGCGATGACCACGATCTCGCTCGGCCCGGCGATGGAATCGATGTCGACGGCGCCGTAGACGAGTTTCTTGGCGGCCGCGACGTATTGATTGCCCGGGCCGACGATCTTGTCCACGCGCGGGATCGCCCCGGCGCCGTATGCCAGCGCCGCCACGGCCTGCGCGCCGCCAACGGTGTAGACCTCGAACAGATTCAATTCCTTCAGCGTCGCCGCGATCACCGGGTTCTGCTTGAATTGAGCGGGAGGAGTGACGACGACTATTCGCCTCACGCCCGCGACCTGAGCCGGAACCGCGTTCATCATCACGGTCGAAGGATAGGCCGCGCTGCCTCCGGGAACGTAGAGCCCGACGATTTCGAGCGGGCGCACGCGCTGGCCCAGGCGCACGCCGTTTTCGCGCTCGATCTCCCAATCATGCGTCAACTGGCGCTCGTGGTAATGGCGGATGTTGGCGATCGCCTCGCGCATTGCGGCGATCAGATCGTCGTCGACCTGCGCGGCCAGTTCCTCGATGGTCCGGCGATCCGCGCGCAGCGTTTCCGGCGAAAGCTTCACGCCGTCGAAACGTTCTGTGAATTCGACCAGCGCGGCGTCGCCGCGTTCTCGGATTTCGCTGATGATGGCGTCCGTACGGGCCAGAATCTCATTGTTCAGGCCGACGCCGCGGCTCAGGATTTTTTTCAGCTTCGGACTCTCTTCTATTCGAGAATCACTCAACTTCAGGATTTCGATCATAAAACGTCGGTCAATTTAGCGATCAGCGCGCCCACTTCGACGCGTTTCAGGTGAAAGCTCGCGCGATTGACTATCAGTCGCGCGGTCGATTCGGTTATCACGTCGATCACTTCGAGGCCGTTCTCTTTGAGCGTCTGCCCGGTTTCGACCAGATCGACGATGCGGTCGGACAGTCCCAGCAGCGGCGCCAGTTCGACTGAACCGGACAGCGCGATCACCTCGATCGGCACGCCTTTCGCGTGAAAGTAATCGGTGGCGATGCGCGGATATTTCGTTCCCACTCGAACAGTAGCCAGCAGGTTGTAATCCTCGCCCAGGACTTCGCGCTTGCCCGCGACCGCGATCCTGCACCGGCCGAATTTCAGGTCGAGCGGTTCGTTGACGTCGGCGCGCGATTCCATCAGCACGTCGCGCCCGCAAACGCCCGCGTCGGCCACTCCGTACTCGACGTAAGTCGGCACGTCTCCGGGTTTGACCAGGACGAAGCTGTATTGGCCGTCGGTCGAGTCTATGACCAGTTTACGCGAGTTCAATTCGCTTTCGGAGACGACGACGCCGGCGCGCGCGAAGAGCGCCAGCGCGGCGTCCTGCATCCGGCCCTTGGAAAGCGCAATTGTCAGCCTGTCATTTGGCACTGATCTTTACCCGATTCCCCTGCGCGCGCATCCGGCGCGCCTGCTCGAAAGCGCGCGCAGGGCTATCGCCATCGCCGGCGAATGAGATCGTTTGAATTTCGCCCGCGCTCCGCCATTGCAGTTTATCATCGTTCACGGCGATTGCTCCGACCAGTCCGTCGAGCGCGATCGAGAACCCGACCGCCGGCTCAGGCTCGCCGAAATTGGCGATGAGATTGTCGTAACGCCCGCCGCCGCCGATCGCCGCGCCGCAGCCCGGCGCGTACACTTTGAACGTCAATCCGGTGTAATACTCCAGCCCGCCGGTGTCACCCAGATCCAGATCGAAATTCTCTCCGAGCCCCAGCGAATCCAGCGTCGTATAAATTTTGTCCAGATGATCGACCGCGGCGAGCGCTCGCTCGCTGTTCAGTATTTCCCGCGCCCGCCGGATCACGTCCTGTTTGCCCGCGACCTGTATCAAGCGGGAGAAGTCGGCGCGGCGCGACTCTTCGATCTCCGCCGCCTGCTTTTGCAGGAATTCCTCGACCGCGAGGCTGTTGCGGCGATCGATCATCTCGCGCAACTGCGAGCGCCTGTCGCCGTCCAGTTTCAGTGAGCCGGCGACGCCGTTGAAAAAATCGACGTGCGAAAGCGCGATGCGAAAACCGTCCAGACCGAGCGCCGCCAGGGCTTCCGCCGCCACCAGCAGGACTTCTATGTCGGCTATAATGTCCGGCTCGCCGATGTATTCGACCCCGAACTGGTGAAACTCGCGCGCGGCGCGTTCGGTCGGCTCGTCGTAACGAAAAACCTCGCCGGAATAGCAGAGCCTGATCGGGCGGTCGCGTTTGATGAATCGCGTCGCCACCGTGCGCGCGACCAGCGTCGTCAATTCAGGCCGCAACGCCAGCAGCGCGCCGTCACGGTCCACGAAGCGATAAGTCCGCTCCGCCTTCTCCTCGCCCATCCCTCGCGCGAACAGATCGTGATAATCGAACATCGGCAGGATGATCTCGTCATACGACCAGCCCGCGAATACCTCCATCGCCCGCCGTTCGACGTAGCGGCGCAGCTTCACTTCGTCGTCGAAGAAATACTGTACGCCTGCCGGGATTTTGGTGAGAGATGACATATCTTAATACTTACCGGTCTTCCGCAAAAACATCACATACTCGTGTTTGAATATATAAAAACCGCCCGCAAGCGCGCGATAGCGCCAGATATTTTCAAGATTGCGTTTTGCCCGGTTGCCCTGCATATCTTTGACCACCAGGCTTTTTAAACTGTAACCGCGCCTCATCACTTCCTGCATGCAGTAAAACCCGAGCGGTATCCATTCGCTATCGGCGTACATGTCGCCGATGACGAGGACTAAATAGCGATCTTTTTCAAGAAAGCGGTCGACGACGTCGACCGCCCGGCCGAACCTTCGCAGAAAATCCTCGACGCTGGGGCAGTTCGAAAGGTCGTCTTCGCGATCGGAAAACCTGATGATCGAATGATAAGGTGGGTGAAGGATTGCGAGTTGGGCGCTCTCTCTGCCGACGTTCTTCAGAGCGCCGGCGATTAAGGACGGGGCGACTTCAGGATCGCTGCTGTCACCGGTCAGGACCTGAGTGGTGATTTCGTAAGGATTGCCCTGGCCTTTAATTCGTTCATCAGCCCGCCGCGCGAGCTCCGGCTTGAGTTCAACGCCGACGCCATGACGGCCGAGCCGCCGGCATTCGATGAGTGAAGTGCCCGAACCCAGAAAAGCGTCGAGAACCACGTCTCTCTTTTTGGTGAAGCGGCGCATGGCCTGGTACGGGATCTGGGGGACGAAATTTCCATGATAATCGGCCATGTGCGTTCCCGACCTGTCCCGTTCCGGGATCAGCCAGAGCGAGTCCGTCAAAATATCTTTATATTCACGCCACTCATTCAGGTCGAGGTCGTTTAGAGGAGAAGGTTTTCGCGGTTTCGCGCGTTTCTTCTTTGGCGGCCATTCGCCTGATTCCCCTTCGAATGATTCGTATCGTTCCGGCATTTCTATCGCCTCTCACGTAATCAATTCATCACTCGCCCGCGGTTATCGACTTTGACTTCCATTGCGCGCGACCTCACGCCGCAGGCCGACATCCGGGCATTCATTGTTTCGGCGATCGCGTCGCAACTTCCAGTCGTAAAAGCGATCAACGCCGAGCCGGCGCCGCTGATGGCGACGCCGAGCAGTCCGGGATGCGCGTCCGTTTCGTCATTCAACTTCAAGACTTCGCCGAGCCCCTGCGCCAGCGGGGCTCGGTAAGGCTGATGCAGCCTGTCGCGCAAGGCTTCGCTGAGCAGGTCGAAGCGGCGTTCGGAGAGCGCGGCCTGCAGCAGAGACGCGCGCTGCAGATTGTAGACCGCGTCATGACGCGTGACCATTCGAGGCAACACGGCGCGCATCTTCGCCGTTTCCATTTCGATTTCGGGGATGCAAAGCGTGATTCTGATTTCTTCCGGCCAGCGGCGTTTGACGGCGACCAGCGAACGCCGTTCGTTACCGGAATAATCAGCGTATTCCTTGACGACGGCGACGACCAGTCCGCCGAGCGCGCTTGGCGCGAGGTTGTCGCCGTGACCTTCGAAATGCAGC
>DASUFM010000699.1:0-7921 GCA_036274535.1 Blastocatellia bacterium | reverse complement strand
GACGAAAGACCCGGTGGGTTCTCTCTGATCATTGTCGAAAAATCGAAGTTGACTACCAAAGCGGTCCCGAACGCCCGCACTCCAAAGGCTGTCGCCACTTCGGGGCCTTAACTTAACGCCATTGGCCCACAGGCGCTACTCCATCAACATTCCGCCGTTGACCTCGATCGTTTCGCCGAGCAGGCAGCTGGACGCTTCGGAGACCAGGAAGTAAGGGTAAGCCAACCGAGAGTCAGGGGCAAAGGGATCAGTAAAACGAAGATCGCGTGCCGCCAGAAATCAGCGCCCTGCCGATACGCTCCGTTTAACAGCGGAACTCCCAACATCATGGCGTAATAGACGAGAAGCGGGAAGAGAGAACTCCGAAATGGATTCGAAGTCTTTTCCGCGCTCAGCTTTTCGCCGGCCCCGAACAGCAGGAGCAGAAAACCGAAGTAGATGAAGACTCCTTCGAAGCGGTGAAGTTGCTCGGGACTCATCCAGCCGGCGCCTTCCGATGTTGATTGGCGCAGCAGCAATGCGATCGCGATGCGGGTAGCGTTCGCGACAAGCGTCGTAAGATAAGCGATAACGGCGGCGACGGGGATGAACGACCAGGCGGCTTTCTTCGATCGATCGCCGAGCGCGTTTCTGATCGAAAGCATGAGGAACGCGGTGATCAGGAAATTGACTCCGGCGCAGGAGCCGGCGATCAGGAACCCGCGCTCCCTGCTGATGTAACCTGCGCGGGATTCAAACTCGAACGAAGCGCCGCTGACCAGTTCGACGAGCGCGGTCGTAGGGGCGAGAATCCATCGCAACTGGTCGGCGCTCGCCGTCGAGTAATGGAGTTTGAGCGCGAAAACGCCGGCCAGAATGACAACACACTGCGCAATCCGGTTCCAGGTGAATCTCGATTTCATAAGCTCAACGTTACTGCTCAGCCGTTTTAGCCACGAATGAACACGAATGAACACAAATCTATTTCTTGATCCTGATTGTTCGCCATTCGCGCATATTCGCGCTCATTCGTGGCTGAACTGAAAAATCCTGTACATCATGTCTATGCCCGTTTTATTTTGCGCATGCGGCGCGCCGCCGCCAGCGCATGAGCATAATCAGCCCGAGCGCCATGGACGCGGCGCCCAGCCAAAGCAGTTCGGGCTCACTGCCGACCGCAAGATCGCTTACTCCCATCGGAAGCGGCAGCGGTTGTTCCACGTCCTGAGCGGGCCCCTGAGTGTTTCTGACCGCTTCGCGGACCGCTATGAATGATGTGTATTGAGTCAACAGGTTGTATTTCAACCCCAGCGAAGTGACGTCCTTGATTCGGGCCTCATCCATGGCGCCGACGCCGTAATCGGAAAGTTCGGCGATACGCGATCTCGCCCACAGGTAACGCAGCGCGCGATTAGCCTCGTCCGGTTGAACGCCACCAACATCCAGACGAGTTATGTAATCTCCCTGCCCCGTTTTTCCTCGCAATTCGATCGCGCCCTTTAATGGTCCGCGCCATTTGCCGAAGAGAATCACGGGACGCCGTGCGAACAGATCAGGGAGTCGCGCCGGATTCACGTCGTAGATATCAAACCCGTTTGAACGTACCTGAATGTCTGTCAGGAGCGGAGTCTGAATGTATTCACGGAATCTGGCCGCGACCGCCGGGGCTTCCGCGTCCGTGGTCACGACGAAAGGCTCGCCCATTCCGGCCTTCGCCACGCCTTCTATGAGATAACGGTTGACCGACGAACCGATGCCAAAGGAAAAGACATTGCATTGATTCAGATTGGCGCGTATGTAATCGAAGACGCCCCTCTCGCCTGAGATATAACCGTCCGTCACCAGGACGACGCTCCGCGAGACGCCGGCTGCGCGCGGCAAACTCATGGCCTGTTTGACCGCCGCAAGTAGTTCTGTGCCTCCACTGCCGCGCTGCTGTTCGATCAGACGAATCGCCCTGGAGATGTTTTCCTGGTTCGCCGGAAGAGATTGTGAAGAGAGAGCGGCGGAGTCTCCGGCAAACAAAACGACGTTGAACATATCCGACGGCCGCAATTGTCCGATCAGATCACGCAAAAGAGCCTTCGCTGTATTCAGAGGAAAACCGTCCATAGAGCCGGAGACATCCACCACGAAGATATATTCCCTGGCCGGAATCTCTGCTTCCGCTACCCGCTGCGGCGGTTGGGTCATGTAAAGGAAAAAGTTCTCGGCCTCGCCCTGATAAAGAAGAAGGCCGGAAGCGATCTGCTCTCCCGACAAACGATAGCGCAGGATAAAATCGCGATCTCCCTGGAATTGCGCCGCATCCTCCAGGGTCAGTTGAGCCACGGTCGGTCCCTGCCATTGCGGAGCGATCTGATGCGACGTACAGGTCAAATCGCGTATGGGAACGCCCGCAGAAATCCGGGCCGAAATGTGAAGCGTGTTGGCCGGTTTATCGCCTTGATGAAGGTAAGGAACCTTAACTGCAGAGCCCTCTTTGGAAGAGGATTCCTGCTCTGAAGAATAACGGGGCCCGACGACTGTGGGAAAGACCACTTCATAAACGCCGTCCGTAGGCGTTAACAGTTCGGTATAGCGAAGTTCGACTTCGACCTGATCGCCGGGCATGACGTTGGCGAGGCTCATGGAAAACACGTTCGGCCTGTGCTGTTCCAGGAGCGAAGCGCTCTTTCCTTCCTGCTTGGCCTTGTCGAATTCCTGTTTGGCCTGCTCACGCTCCTTGATTTTGGCGAAGATGACCTGGTCGCCGATCCGCATACGCATCGCGTAAACGGCGGCGCGAGTGGAAGCCGGAAAAACATAATTGGCGTTGATCGGCCGCGAGCCTTCGTTCCGATAGGTTTGAAGAACTTTCACATCGGCGATGACGCCTGAGACGTCTATTTGAACGCGCGTATCTTTAAGAGGCAGGCGATCCAGTTTCGGATCTCCCTGCACGAAGAAATACGGGGACAGAGTTTTATCATTCTGTGTCCGGGGCTGTGTCCGGGGCTGAGTCTGGAGCTGAGTCTGAGCTGAGCAGTAGACGGGAACCATCGAGATCGCAATCAGCGCCAGACAGATAATTCGCATATTTAATCGCATAATCACCTCAGTCCGGGCGACTCGGGTCGCCACATGATTTGTGCCACATAGTTTCTGGAGGACAAGCCTCGTTGTTGTACGGACTGAGACTACGACAATGCGCGGATATGGATAATGGATGGCGCCACGGAACCGGACCGTAATAACCACAGCCGGCCCTGTGGACTCACTGCTCTCAGGCGCCGTGGCTGTTGGCAAACTTCATCAGACATTCCCGGCACAGGCAGCGCTTGTAACGTTCACGAAGTTCCTTTCTGGTTTCGGCGCTGAGCTTTACCTGAAGACACCAGCATCCCTTGAGCGACGCGCCGCAGACGAAGGGCTTGCCGCAGGCCTCACATTCACTAGGCGCGCGCCTGTCAGGGTTGATGAGTTCCTTCAGCTTTCGCAGCATAGAGGTTATTCAATTATAGGGCTTATAGGTCCTATAAGACCTATAAGCCCTATAGGCATAAGGTTAAAACCGAAACGCCGAACCGGCTATGAAATACGCGCCGGGAGCGCGAAAGCCGCTTTCGGTATAGGCGCGGTCAAACACGTTTTCGACCTTGCCGTAGAAGCGCAGGCTGAGCCGGTCGCCGATCGGCAGCGTATACGCCGCGACCAGATCGGCTTTCACATAGCCGTCGAAGACGTAGAGCGTGTCGAAAGACGGAGACGGAAATGAGGGCGAATAATCGCTGACGGCGGAGAGATCGAATGTCACATCTATCCTCCTGCCGAAGCGCTGCGTGGCGACCAGCGTGAAGAGATGATCGGATACGCCGGGTATGGTCAAATAACCGGCGGCGTTCGGCGCGCGCTGGTCGGCGTTGGTGTAGGCGTATGAAGCGAAGAAGCTGGTCGATGGCGCAGGCGCTATCTCCGCGCTCAGTTCAACGCCGCGAGCCAGCCCGCCTCCTATATTCAGATAACCGCCGAATGGGCGGCCGAACGGATCGTTCGGCGGCGTCGAGCCGAAATCTATGATGTTCTGCAATCGCGTGTAGAAGTACGTCGCGCTGACGCGCGCTTTGCCTCGCATAAAGGTCTGGTCCACGCCGCCGTCGACCGCTATGGAACGCTCAGGTTTCAGGCGCGGGTCGCCGAGCGGGGTGAAATCGCCGAAGAAAAAGCTCGCGCCGAATCGCTCGAACAGGGACGGCGCGCGATAGCCGTTCCCTACATGCGCGCGCAGTTTCGTGTTCGTCGATCGAATCAGATAGGCCACCGAGCCGTCCCCGGTATAGGCCTTCGGCGGCGCATCGAACGACAGGCCCGCGTAACGCGGCGGACCTCCGCGGAACCGAGGAGTGGACAGGTCGAAGCCCTGCAGCCGAAACGCGAGCGAGAGTTGCAAACGGTCGGCGAGCAACCGTGTCTGGTTCTGCGCGAAGAATGTATGGCTGCGTTGCCGTATGTCCAGCGAAGCGCGCGGAGGATTCGGGCTTTCGTCGGACGCGAAATCACCGTAGCTCTCACGCTCGAATTCGTAGCCGGTGGTCAATAGATTCGCGCCGCCCAGCCGCAGGTCGAAGCGCGTAATAAAGGTGTCGATGTCGCCGGCGAAATTGTTTATCGAAGTGAAAGCCGGTTCGCCGAATGAACCGACGCCTAGCGGCCCGTCAAGGAAAGAGCGGTTCACATCCACGCGGTGATAGCTCAGCCTGTAACTCGCGCCGTCGTTCAGTCGCTGAGTGAAATTCAGCGCGCCGGAAAAGAAGTCGGATTTGCGGCGGTTGTCGGGATCATTTAGGTCAGGAATGAAGTTGGCGTCGCCGCGATTGTAATTGCCCGGCGCCAGGGGAACGCCTCGCGCTTCAACGCGGCGCTGTTCGTCGAGGTCCAGCGGGATCGCCCTGACGCGCGAGCCGGACGGCGGCGGCATGGAGCCAGGCGCGACATCCGGACTTTCATTCAGCGTCACAAACGCGTCGTTAAAATAGGCGCGACCGGAGAGCGTGACGTTCGGCGTGAAATGATAGCCGAGCAGTCCCTGCGCCCCGGTCTGCCGCGCGCGATCATCGCCGTCCACGCCGCGGGTCACGTTCAACTCCGACAGCCCCGCGCTGTAAAACAACCGGTCGTTCAACGCCCCGCCCGCGACCGAACCGCGACTGCGAAAAAGTCCCAGGCCGCCTCCCTCGACCTGCGCCTGCCCACGCAATCGCCCGCCGCCCGAATCAGTCACAAGGTTGAAGACGCCGCCGATCGCGTTCGAGCCGTAAAGCGACGACCCGGAGCCTCGCAGGATCTCCACCCGCTCCAGGCTCACGACGTTGAGCTCGTTGATGAAGCCGTTCGCGCTTCCCTGCGTGTCGGCCGCGTCGCGAAAACGCAGCCCGTCAACCAGAACTCCTGTATCGATTGAACGCAAGCCGCGAATCCGAATGTTCGCAAACCCTCCGGGGCCGCCCTGCTGGACGACGCGCGCGCCAGGCGTGGTTCTCAAAGCTTCCAGAATCGAGTATTCGTCGCGCAGCTCCAGTTGTTGCGCATCGACCACTGTTACGGCTTTCGAGACCTCGTCCACGGATTGCGCCGTGCCGGAAGCGGTCACGACCACGCCGTCGTTGAGCGACGCCACGTCGAGTATGATATCCAATATTTCGTTGGGCCTTTCGTTGACCTGTTTAATTGAAACGGCTTTGACCGTTCTGGCGAAGCCTTTGGCGAGGACTTCGATCAGATAATCGCCCGCCGCGATACGCTCGAAGCGGAAGTCTCCGCCGTCCTTCGTCGTCACAGCCGCGCGCGACTGATTGTCGCGCGCAATCAGCGTCACCACGGCGCCGGCGATCCCGGCCTTTTCCGAGTCCGTAACGCGTCCATCTAAAGCAGGTTGGGATTGTACCTGTGGATCAACCGTCGTGATTAGCCTCTGATTGTGGGACAATTTTGTAAATTGTCCCACCTCTGCATCTCGAGCGGCTTGCAATTGCGTGTGGCTCTGGCGGGACAATTTAAAAAATTGTCCCACACCTGCGGACGATTGCGCCTGAACAAGCGGCGCGGTAAGGATGAAAATAAGGGTGAAACAAAGCGCCGAAATAAAACGGCGCGCGAAGGAGAATGTCATGGAGTGGTCCTTTCTCCCGCCCTTCGCGGGATTTAAACGGACACGCTCGCAGGCCGGTCTCCTGACTTACGGCCTAACTGACTTTCTACTCACCACGCCTTCCCGTTCGCTGTGAACAGTGGCCTTATCGCGGTTTTCGTTGCCGATTACAGTTGCGAGGGCAGCGGCGGAATCTCACCGCGCTTCCCGAACACCTGCGGCGTATCGGGTTGTCAATATAGCGGCATAACTCAGAGCCGCGCGCATGATCCACAATCCACGGGGTTCTGTAAAGTCGTTCGGCGCGGCGTCTCAATAAGCCTGTGAGCAATTACCTTTCTGCTTATTGGAGGTAGAGGCGCAGCTTCCCATTTGTCTCGCACTCTGAGGACAGAAGATGGAGATGTGAGATATACAGCGAGTGATAGAAGAGCGAGGATCGCGCCAATGCGTAAAGCGATCCTCGATCTTCGTTTCTGCAGGTTGATTGAAAAATTCTGCTTCTAGTTCGACGGCCTGCGCGTTGAACGCGATCCGGTTTTAGGAGTCGGATTAATTAATGACTCCGGCGACACCTCAGCCAACTTGTTCTTGGCAAGCTCCGCTTCTTTGGTCTTCGAATAATCATTGTAGACCGACAAAAGTTGAACGATGCCCTCTTCTCTGCGCTGCATTTCCAGCAGGATCAATCCGCGCTTATACAGCGCCGACGACGTCTTGTCTCCGTTGGGATTGATGATTTTGACCTGCTCGAAGGCGGCCGAAGCCTCGGGAAGTTTCTTTTGAGCGTAAAGGATCTCGCCGACCCAGTATTGGGCGTTGTCGGCCATCTCTGAACCGGGATAAGTCTCCACGTACTGTCTGAATTCGGACAGCGCCAGTTCGTCATTGCCGCGCGAATAATCGATGTAGGCCGCGGCGAAGAGCTGCTCTGGGTTGCCTGGAATTATCTGCCCGGCCACGGGTTGCTTAGGAATGTCCTCGATGAGCTTCTTAACCTGCGCGAATTGTTCGGAAAGGCGCTCTATCCGCTCATTGGTGGCGGTGACGCGCTCGCCGATCGAAGTGACCTGCGCGGTGACGTCACCGCTTTTGGTTGAGACTGATTCCTGGGCTCGCCGGATGTTTGAAATGTTGTCGCTCATCTGGGTGATCAGGGTGTTTAGTTCGCCCATGGTCTTGTTGAAGGTGTCCTGCATCTGCTGTGTAGTGCGTTGCAGCAGCACCAGCTCTGTCTTTAAATCCTCGACCTGCACCGCCATCCGGTCAATTTTCTCGCGCTGCTCCTTGCTCTGCGCGAAACCAATTCCGCCGGCCAAAGGGAGAAAAACGACGGCGAGCAAAAACGGCAATGTGTAAACACGAATCTTATTCATACTTCATCTCTGCTTCCTGAATTTCTCAAGCAGCCGAAAATGTTTTTGCAATGCGCTTAACAGCCCATATGCCATATTTCGAACGAAATATGGCATATGGCGTATCGATCATTCAACTGACCGCATTACGGCCTGTCGCCGCCGCGCAGGTAGACGAAATCGCCGCGGCGATCGAAAGCCCACGAAGGCGGATTAGAGGACGAGCCCTCATCCGTGCCCTGGGCCTTTTCGGAACCGTAGCTGACCGTTTCGATGCGGGTCGGATCGACTCCCAGGCTGGCCAGGAAATCGCGGATCGTGCGAGCGCGGCGGTCGCCGAGACCCAGGTTGTACTCCGATGTGCCGCGCGGGTCGCAGTTGCCTTCGATGCGGAAGAATATCGAGCGATTGCGCTCCTGGTTGAGAAAATCGGCCAGGGCGCGCAACTTATCCTGCTCCG
>DASUFM010000698.1:0-3792 GCA_036274535.1 Blastocatellia bacterium | reverse complement strand
CTGGGCCGTTACAATTTTCAGGCGTAGTCGCGCTTCAGAATATTTTATCCGGCTGTTTATACAGCGACCGAAACTAAAGACGTTATGAACGATCGTATTCCCTCGGTCACCCCCCACTTCGACTTCGGCGGCGCTCTGATTCCACAGACGCACAAGCCGGTCTTGAGGTGTTCTTTTTGCGCTCTTGGCGAGGGAGAGGTCGCGCGACTCTTTGAAGGCCATTCCGGATATATTTGCGACGAGTGCGTCGAAGTCTGCGTGCAATTGCTGAACGATTACCTGGAAATGGGGATCAGGCCGCCCAAGCTCGATCAGCCCTGGTATAAGAAGATATGGGGCGATGACGGCTCTCAGGTAGGACAGTGCAGCTTCAATATCCACGACCGTAGCAATCCGCAGGGGGGGCGGCTGTTCGCCGGGATCAGCGCGCAGATCTGTGAAAAATGCGTCCGCGCCTGTGAGATTCTGAAAGCCGGCCTCGCGTTTGACGACTGAGGCCGTCGAGATTCCGGCGCGGCGCCGTCTATAGAGGCGCTTGCGCGCATCTATTCACTTGTTTATGATTTTGCGGCGCGTGTAATGCCCCTAAGGTTGCTATCAACAACAATGTTCGGACATATCTTGATGCCACATCTTGATGCGGAGATCATGGGGTGATGAGAAGAGGCGACGATACTTTACGCTGCAGTTTCTGCGGCAAAAGTCAAAATGAAGTCAAAAAGCTGATAGCGGGCCCCACCGTATACATTTGTAATGAGTGTATTGACATCTGCATTGAGATCATCAGCGATGACGCTCAGCAGGAAGCCGCCGCCGCTCGCCCGCCGCTGCCCAAACCGTCGGAGATCAAAAACTTCCTCGACGAGTACGTGATCGGGCAGGAAGACACTAAGAAGAAACTCGCCGTCGCCGTCTACCAGCATTACAAGCGGATCGAGATGATGAAGCGGCGCACCGACGTCGAGATTCAGAAATCGAACATCCTGCTGATCGGCCCGACCGGAACCGGCAAGACTCTGCTCGCGCAAACCCTGGCGCGGATGCTCAAAGTCCCATTTACTATTGTGGACGCCACGACGCTCACCGAGGCCGGTTATGTCGGGGAGGACGTGGAAAATGTCATTCTGAAGTTGTTGCAGTCAGCCAACGGCGACGTCGAGCGCGCGCAACAGGGTATCATTTACATTGACGAGATAGACAAGATCTGCCGCAAGGACGAAAACCCTTCGATCACTCGCGACGTTTCCGGCGAAGGCGTGCAGCAGGCGCTGCTCAAAATTCTCGAAGGCACGGTCGCCAATGTCCCGCCGCAGGGCGGGCGTAAACATCCACACCAGGAATTCTATCTGGTCGACACGACCAACATCCTGTTCATCTGCGGCGGGGCTTTCGTCGGACTCGACAGAGTGATTCAGCGGCGCATCGGCCAAAAAGGCATGGGATTCCATGCCAATATCCGGCCGATGCATCAATCGCGCGCCAATAATGAGCTGCTTCAGCAGATTCAGCCCGAGGATTTGATCAGGTACGGCCTGATCCCCGAATTCGTCGGCCGATTGCCGGTCGTAGGCACTCTGCATGAACTCGACGAAGCGGCGATGATCGAAATTCTGACTCAGCCCAAGAACGCCCTGGCCAGGCAGTATCAGAAACAGTTCGAATGGGACGGCATCAAGTTGCGCTTCACCGAGGACGCTTTGCGCGCGGTGGCGCGCCAGGCATGTGAGCGGAAAGTCGGCGCGCGTGGCCTGCGAATGATCCTGGAAGAATTGATGCTCGACGCAATGTACACACTCCCGAGCCAGAAGAAGATGAAAGAATTGCTGGTGACCGCCGAGATGGTCGTCAATCGCCGCGTCGTCTTCCCACTGGAAAAAGCCGGCTGAGATTTTAGCCACAGAGTCACAGAGTTACAGAGACGGCAAGACAGAGCGAATAAGAAAAAGAGAGTGGGAGAGATAACCGAGTTCTCCCACTCTCTTTTTCTTATTCGCTCTATCTCTTTTTTTGCCTTTCTCTGTGACTCTGTGACTCCGTGGCAGGTCTTTAAGTCTTCACTCTTTCAATCTCCGCGCCGACCGCGCGCAGTTTCTCTTCAATTTTTTCATAACCGCGATCGATGTGATAGACGCGATCGATCATTGTCTCGCCATCGGCGGCGAGCCCGGCCAGGACCAGCGACGCCGAGGCGCGGAGGTCGGATGCGATCATCTGCGCGCCTGTCAGAGTGGAAGGGCCATGAACGTCCACACTGCGGCTGTTGATTCGCATTTGCGCGCCCAGGCGCATTAATTCCGAGGCGTGCATAAAGCGGTTCTCGAAGATCGTCTCGGTGATCACCGAATCGCCTTCGGCCTGCGTCATAAGCGCCATGTACTGCGCCTGCATGTCGGTTGGGAATCCCGGATAGACGGCCGTGGTCACATCCGCGGCTTTGTAGGGAACACGCGATTCGCCGTTGCCGGTGACGCGCAGTGTGTCACCGGCGGTCTGGTCGATTCCCACCCCTACCTCGCGCAGTTTTTCGATCACAGCCTGCAAATGGCTCGGCTCGCAATTCGTGAGTTCCAACTCGCCGCGCGTGATCGCGGCGGCGACTATGAAAGTGCCGGCTTCGATCCTGTCGGGAATAATCGTATGATCAGCGCCGGCGAGCCGGTCGACGCCGGTTATGGTGATCGTCGGCGTGCAGGCTCCTTCGATTTTCGCGCCCATCCTGGTGAGCAGATTGGCGAGGTCGACGATCTCCGGCTCGCACGCGGCGTTCCGAATTCGCGTCACGCCGTCGGCCAGGGCGGCGGCCATCATCACGTTCTCCGTGCCGGTCACTGTGACGATTTCAAACTCGATGTCGGCGCCGCGCAGTCGCGAAGCGCTGGCTTCGACGACGCCGCCGCGCACCTCTATCTTCGCCCCCATCTTTTCCAGCGCCATCAAATGCAGATCTATGGGGCGCTGGCCGATGGCGCAGCCTCCCGGCAGACTGACGCGCGCCTGACCGAACCTGCTGAGGAGCGGGCCGAGCGCCAGCACCGACGCGCGCATGGTTTTAACCAATTCATAAGGCGCTTCGTAATCATCCACGGCGCCGGCGTTGATCCGATGGGTGCGCAGCTCGGGAACGAGCACTGTGCAGCCCAGGTCTTCCAGCAATCGCCGCATCGTGATCAGGTCCCGCACGTAAGGCACATTGCGCAGCGTCACCGTTTCGGAAGTGAGCAGCGCCGCGGCCAGGCACGGCAGGGCCGAGTTTTTCGCGCCGCTGATCGCGACGCGGCCTTTCAACTTGTTTCCGCCGATGATTCTAAATTTATCCATGAGTTCTAAAGGGAGTTCTAAAGGGAGTTCTAAAGGGCGTTCTAAAGGGCATTCTAAAGGGCGTTCTAATTGTCATTAGCCATTCAGGGTGGATGAGGGTAGCTAATTCGCGAGTGAACAGCAAGCGCCACATAATTGATTGAAACATATGCAAATTATCTGCAAATTAAAGGCCAGCGCGGTCAATAGAGCGCCGGAGCAAACAACTTCGATACTGACTGCGTTAACCTTGTTTTCTAACGTCTTCCTTACAATCGAATGAGGGCGAATAGAGTACCGGCGGCGCCGGGGATTCCGAGCCCAGCCGGCTTCAGCCGGCAGCGTTGGGACTCCAGGCCAGGCCGGCGCCCTATACGCCTCTCTCCAAACGTTTCACAAGAAAACCGAATTAACGCGATATTCAATACGCGCGCAATTTAACTAATTGACAGTCTGTTAGAACTCGGCGATACTTAGCCACCGCTCAACGACGCT
>DASUFM010000697.1:0-8198 GCA_036274535.1 Blastocatellia bacterium | reverse complement strand
GCGCAGCCTGTACTGCTCCATTTCCGGCCGGTTCTGAGCCGCCAGTTTCAGCGCGTCTTCGAGCGGCAACGAAGCGCTCATCTCTATCTGCGGCTGTTCGACCGGGACAAGCTCCGATTGCCAGATTTCGCCGTCGCCGGCCTGCGCCATCAACGCCTTGAGAGCGTTCTCGGCGCGCTGGATCGATTCCACGGCGGCCTCGGCTTCGTCCTTGCGGCGTTCCAGTTCGACGCGAGCCGAGATAATGTCCGATTTGGCAAGAGTCCCGGCGTCGACCAGCCTCTCGTTGTGTTCGAGCTGCGTTTCGGCCAGTTCCACGGACTCGCGTTTGATCTCCTGGTCGCGCCGCGCGAAGACCAGGTCCCAGTAAGCGCGCTGAACCTGTGAAATAATCTCGATCGCGCGCTGGCGGAACTGGCTGTCCGAGATGTCCAGGCGCTTCCTGGCGATCCTGATCTGCCGGCGTCCGGCGTCGATCGAGCGGTTGCGCAGAATCGGCTGAGTGAAAGTAAACTTCATGTTCGTCGTGTATTGCGGATTGAGCGTGACGAACGGATTATCTGTCGTGGCGCGGTTGTTGCTGAAGACGCCAGTCACGCTGCTCCCCTGCCACGGCGTGCGCTGCGTGAAAGTGGCGTCGCCGATCACGCTGTCGGTCTTGCCGCTGGCGAAGATCGAGGTGGCGGGAATCAAATTGCGGTCGTAATAAAGCGTCGCCGCCAGGCTCGGGTCGTAAAAGCCCTGCGCCGCGCGCACGTCGAATTCGTTCATCTGCACGTTCAGGCGCTCGACTTCGATGTCGCGGTTGTTTTCGAGCGCCATCGACATCGCGTCCTTCAGCGTCAGCATGACGCGCTTCGCCGGATTAACGCCGACACGAACATCTGATTGCGGATTGCCGATTGCGGATTGCGGATTGTCCTGAGCCAACCCTGTTAGAGCTATCAACAGAATAATTGCGAGCAAACCGGAAACCGATTTTGCTTTTTGATTTTTCATATCAGAACTTTTTCCCCACATTCTGTTCTTTCGCCTTTCGATATACGACGGCGGCGGCGGCCACATCTTCGATGGCGACGCCGAGCGATTTGAATAATGTGATCTGATCGTCGCTCGTTCGGCCGCGAGCCTCGCCACTGACGACGTATCGCAATTCCCTGACGCGCTCCCACGTCAACATTCCTTTTTCGACAGCCGTGACCAGTTCGCCGGCCTCTATCTTCGCCTGGTCTATCGAATCGACCGCGATGAACGAAGACCGCCTGATCACTTCGTCGTCCAGTTCACGCCGCAGCAGCGAATTGCCACCGGCCGCGTTGATGTGCGTTCCCGGCTTGAGCCAGGCGCCCTGCAACACAGGCTCGCGCGAGCTCGTGACCGTGATGATGACGTCGGCCTCGGCCGCTTCCTCGGGCTTTTCGACCGGCATGACGTTCAGGCCGTCAAATTGCTCTCTCATCTCATAACAGAATCGAGCGCGATTCTCCGGCGACCGGCTGTAGACCTTGACGTTCTCTATGTCACACACGGTCCACACGGCCTCAAGCTGGCTGCTCGCCTGCCAGCCGGTTCCATAAACGCCAACAGTCTTTGCGTCGTCGCGGGCAAGATGTCCCGTTGCGACGCCGCTTGCCGCGCCCGTTCGCATCTGCCCTAGTTTGTCGGCCTCAATGAACGCCAGCAACTCGCCCGATTCCGCGTCGTAGAGATTGACGTAGAACCGCGCCTTGTTGCGCGTGACCACATAAGACTTCAGCCCTAGCAGCCCTTTGTATTCCTCGAAATTCGCGACGGCGCCGCTCATCACCTGCAACACGGCGCCGGCCGCGCGCAGACGGCGGCGCGGTTCGTTCGTCGCGTCTCCGGCGGCCTGGGCCTTGAAGACGTCTTCGACCGCGGCGAGCGCGTCTTCCATCGTCAGCAAATTCGTCACATCCTGTTCAGTCAGAAAGAGCGGCATTTGTTATCCTCGGAAAATAGGACTTATAGGACTTATAGGATATTTAGATCCTATAAGTCCTATTTGCCCCGTTTACTTTCCAAATAAACCTAAAAACGACGACGCGGCCGTCGCGGCTTTTCGCCGCAACCGTCCGGTCGACGTTTCCCATCGCGCGGCGATGCGGCCCCAGAGCGACGAATTGACCCAATCGTCGAAGATCGAATATGCGACCGGCGTCATCAGCAGCGTCAGCAACAGGCACAATGTTTGCCCGCCAATGACGACGACAGATGTCGAACGATTGACGCCGGCGCCCGGGCCGCTGCTCCAGGCCAGCGGCGCCATGCCGGCGACGAAGGCGATGGTCGTCATGAGGATCGGGCGTAGACGGTCGCGGCTGGATTGGATCAGGGCGTCGTGCCGCTCCATTCCCTTCGCGCGCAGACCGTTCGCGTGATCGATCTGCAGGATAGAGTTCTTCTTGACCATTCCGAAGAGCACCAGCAAGCCGAGCATCGTGAACATGTTGAACTGCTGGCCGGTGATGAGCAGCGAAATGAGCGCGAACGGCAGGCTCAGCGGCAACGCCAGCAGCTCCGTCACCGGGTGTATGAACGATTCGAACTGCGCGGCAAGCACTATGTACATGAAAATGAACGAGAGCATGAACGCGATGATGAAACCGCGCCCGGTGCGCTGCAATTCCTTGCTGTTGCCTGCCACGCCGGAGACGTATTCCGGAGGCAGGTTCATCGCCTTGACCTCTGCGTTGAGCCGGGCCAGCGTATCGCTCTGTGAGAATCCCGGCTTGAGGTTGGCCGTGAACGTCACCTGGCGCTGCCGCCCGTTGCGTTCGATCTGCGTCGGGCCTGCCCCCTCATGCAACGCCACGACATTGTCCAGTCCTATGCTGCCCAGCCTTTGTGAAGGCACGTTCAATTTGCTGATGCCGTTCGGATCGGTGCGGAAATCCTCGTTCGCGCGGACGTGAACCTCGTACTGCTCGCCGCCCTCGTTGTATGTCGAAATCTGATCGCCTCCGACCAGCAGTCGCAGGCTCTGCGCGATGTCGCCCACGCTGACTCCGAGGTCTGAAGCCTTCTGCCGGTCAATCGCCGCGCGCAACTCGGGCTTGCCGACGATCAGCGACGAGTCGGCGTCCACCACGCCCGGCATCGCCTTGAGCTTGTTGAGCAAATGCTGCGAATACTGATCGAGTTTTTCCAGGTTCGGTCCCCGCAGCATGAAGGAAATGTCGGCGTTGAATCGCCCGCCGCCGCCGCTGATGGCCGCGACCGGCGAAACTATCGCCCGCAGGTTGTAAGAAGCGAATTTCGGCAGCACCTGATCGCGCACCTGGCCCATGATATCGAACTGCGAAACCGGGCGGTCGGCGAGCGGCGTCAGCCTCACGTAAATGTTCGCCAGATTCTGCGTCCGCTGCTGGTCTTCGCCGATAGTCGTCATCGTATAGCCTACGTGCTTGAGGCCGCGAATGCCTGCGGCGACCTGCTGCGAAATCTCCAGCGTCTTCTGCAACGACGTGCCCTCCGGCGCGCGCAGCGAGACCTCGAATTCGTCCTGGTCGTCCTGCGGGAAGAAGTTGAACCCGATGAATTTGGCGAAAAACACCGGCGAGATTACGACAAAAAACGCGGTCCCGACCACGATCCAGCGATGATGCAGCGAGAACGTGAGAATCTTCGCGTACCAGCGATCCAGAAAACGCATGATCCACGACGATTTCTCGATGTCGTGAACGACCTCGGCGGGCGGCTCTTCCTCCGATTTGCGTTTCAACCGTTTGAGCAGCCGCGCGCTGAGCATGGGCGTCAGCGTGAAGCTTACGAGCAGCGAAACCATAATCGCGAACGCCATGGTCAGCGCCACGCTCTTGAAGAATCGCCCGGGAATGCTCTGCATAAAGCCGACCGGGAGGAAGATGACCACCAGCGAAAGCGTCGTCGCCATGACCGCCAGGCCGATCTCCCGGGTCGCCGCGATCGCGGCGTCGAAGGGCTTGTACCCCTTCTCCTCTATGTAACGGAAGATGTTTTCGAGCACCACTATCGCGTCGTCAATGACGATGCCGACCGAGAGCGTCAGGCCCAGCATCGACGGGGCGTTGAGCGTGATGCCCGCGGCGTCCATCGCCGCGAAGGTCGACACGATGGAAGTCGGGATGGCGATGGCCGAGATGATCGTCGCCCGGAGGTTCTGCATAAAGAGCAGCACGACCAGCGCCGCCAGGACCGAGCCGATGATCAAATGCTCGCGGATCGCGTGGAATGAGGCGAGGATGAAAGTGGATTGATCGCGCACGACGTCCAGCGAGTACCCGGCGGGCAACCCCTTCTTCAATTCCTCGAGCCGCCCTTTGACGGCGTTGACGATGTCCACGGTATTGGTGCCCGATTGCCGGCGCACATGCAACAGGAGGGCGGGCTTGTCGTTCAACCGCCCGGCGGTCAATTCGTCCTCGACGCCGTCTTCGCTGTGACCGACGTCGGAGATCTTGATCGGATAGCCGTCGCGGTTGGCGACGACGATGTTGTTGAAGTCGGCGGAAGATTGAACTCGGCCCAGGGTCCGCAGTGTCAACGTGCGATCGGTCTGTTCGACGCGGCCTCCGGGCACTTCCAGGTTCTGCGCCTTGAGGGCCTGTTCGACCTGCGCGACGGTCAGGTTGTAAGCGCGCAGCTTGTCCCCGTCCAGATAAACGTTGATCTGGCGCTTGCGCCCGCCGACGATCAGCGCCTGGCCTACGCCGTTGACCGATTCTATCTGGCGCCGCAGCGTCTTATCGGCGTATTCGGTCATTTCGCGCAGGCTGCGATTCGAGGCGATCGAAATAGTCATGATCGGCGAGGCGTCCGGGTCGAGCTTTTCAATCGTCGGCTGCTCTATGTCGTCCGGCAGTTCGGGCAGCGCCCGGTTGACCTTGTCGCGGACATCCTGAGCGGCGTCGTCCAGGTCGCGCTCGAGTTCGAAGGTCACGAAGACCAGCGAGACGCCTTCCGACGAGGTCGAACGCAATTCGTCGATGCCGCTGATGGTGTTGACGGCCTCTTCGATCTTGTCGGTGATCTCGGTCTCGATTTCCTGCGGCGCCGCGCCCGGCAGCCGCGTCGTGATGGTGATGGTCGGGAATTCGACGCGGGGGAATCTCTCGACCGTCAGCCGGTTGTACGAGAAGACGCCCAGCACCATCAGCGTCATAATGAGCATCGTGGCGAAAACCGGGCGACGGACACAAATTTCTGCCAGCTTTTGCATAATCTACCTTCCAGTCCTCCTGCGACAGGACAAATAGGACATATGTCCTATCTGTCCTATTTGTCCTGTTTATTTGTTATTCACAGTAACCCCAGTCAACAATTTTTCCAGATTGCTGGTCGCTACGATTTCGCCCTCTTTCACGCCTTCGACGATTTCGATCAGGTCGCCGTCAACCGCGCCGGTCTTGACGATGCGCTCGACCGCCTTGCCGTTATCGATGACGAAGACTTTACTCAGTCCGGCGGCCGGCGCGACGGCGCGCTGCGGGACCATTACGGCGGGCGCGTTCGCGGAGGTGATCAGTCGCGATTTGGCGAACATTCCCGGGCGCAGCAGATTGCCCGAGTTGGCGACTTCCGCTTCGACGGTCAGGGCGCGAGTCTTCTCGTCCATCGACGGGCCGATGCGAACGACGCGCCCGGTGAAAGCGCGACCGGGAAAGGCGTCGACGGCCACGTTGATAGTCTGTCCGGTTCGGACCGCGGCGGCTGACGATTCCGGTATGTCGGCGCGAAGCCTGAGCGGATTGATTTTGACCAGCGTGACGATCCGTCCGTTGACCGTCAGATAAGCGCCGCGCGAGGCATGCTTCTCCTTCACCGCCCCGCTGATGGGAGAGCGGACGACCGTGTCGGTGAGCGCCTTTCTGGCCAGCGCCAGCGAGGCCTTCTGCTGCTCGACGGCGGCGAGCTGCTGGCCGACCGAATCCAGGGCCGCCTGATAGCGCGCCTGCGCCAGGTTGTGATTTGTCACCTTCTCGTCATAGCTCGAACGCGGGATGTCTCCATTCTCGATCAGCTTCATGCTGCGATCCAGTTCCAGTTTCGCCCAATCGAGCTGGGATTTCGCCACCCTCACGTCGGCGTTCCGATTCGGATCGAAATGTTCCCCCTCCTTCATCCCCAGCCGGGCCAGCGTCTGTTTAAGCGTGGCCTCAGCCTGTTCGACCTTGAGCTTCGCGTCGCGCTGGTCAATCGTCGCGATCACCTGGCCCTGCGAGACGAAGCTGCCGAAATCGACATTCAGCTGCGAAAGTTCGCCGGCGGCCTGCGCGGATACGACGACTTCTTCGTCCGCGGCGAATGACCCGACGACTTCAACATTCCGCTGCAAATTTCGGGTGATCGCCGGCGCCGTCGTCAGGTCGATTGGCGTCGGCGCCGCGGCGGGCTGCGAGTTCGAAGCCGCGCCGGCGCTGTCTTTGGCTTGCGAGTTCGCGCAGGCCGCCGCGACCGAGACGGCCACAACAAGGGCCGCAAGTAATAGTGGTTTGGATGTTCGCAAGTTATCCTTCTCCTGTATTGAAGTCTGGTTGCGCATTCATTTCTCCGTATGTTTTTGGGAGGCGATTTATTTTTTAATTCGCATTCGGGCGCATCGGGTTTCAGTGTCTACGCCGCGCGCGGCCGGAGTCGTAATCGTGGTTCGTCATCGACGCAAGGAAGAGGTCGGTGAATGCGGCGGCCGCCTGGCGGTTCGTAATATTCAGCGTCATCGGGCTCCCCGGGCATAGAAAGAATTTCTTGTTCATGACGTGACTGATCACCATTCCCATAAAGCCGCGCACCGCCATGATCGGGTCCATGCGCCGGAAATCGCCGTCGGCCATCCGCTTCTTGATGTACTCAGCCACCTGCTGGTGAATCTTTAAGATGAAATTACGCGTGATCAGCTCGGCGAGTTCGTGCCCTTCGAGCGCGCTGTAAAGAATCAACCGCATCGCTGTGTCGTCGCGCTCGTGTACTTCGAGCACGTGAAACGCCAGGGTTTCAAAAACCTGCCGGTCATCACTCTGCCCCATCGCCTCGGCCAGCGCGCCCTGCAACGCTTTCAATCCGGTCGAGTTGGCCTTCCGGTCGATGATCGCGGCGTAAAGCTCGCTCTTCGTCGCGAAATGACGAAAGATGATCGCCTCGTTCACCCCGGCCGCCGACGCAATCTCCTTGGTCGTCGCGCCACGAAATCCCTTTTTTGAAAACAGGCGCACTGCTACTTCTATAATCTGTTCCCGCCTGTCCTCTCCGGCCATTCGCTGCGCGGGCTTCGACTCCGCTGAATCATATCGCTTTTTCAATGTCGTCACTGGCGGTTTCGAGCTGATCTTCTCTCAGCTCTCCTCTTTTCTTTCAATTTTCATCCCGAACGGCGTCAATCCTGTCTTGGCCGTTCAGGCCATGCGCGTTTGTAAGTATGCGCTTACTTACCATAGCGTCGTATGATCTGGCAAGCGGAAAAAGTTTGGGGGTTCGCTTTCAATCTGGCGGGAGGAACACAAAAAGCGCAAAACCGGCGCAAAAAGCGCAAAGAAGTATTATCGATAGTTTTGAGCCTTTTGCGTTTCTTTTTCTGTGCTTTTTGCGTTCCCCTTCTTCGGCAGGTTTCTGTGAAGAGCTGGTTTTTGCCTTTTGAATTTTCGCTGTGCTATGCTGCGCCCTCATTTCAGCAGACCCCATCATAATCGGATTTCGGAGGAGTAATTTGAGCGTTCTGGTAGATAAAAACACGCGGCTGCTGGTCCAGGGACTTACCGGCAAGGAAGGGACATTTCACGCGCTGCAGATGCGCGATTACGGCACGAATATCGTCGGGGGCGTGACTCCGGGCAAAGGCGGGACGACGCACGAAGGCTTCCCGGTCTTCAACACGGTGGCCGGCGCCGTGCGCGAAACAGGCGCCAACGCTTCGGTCATATACGTTCCGCCGCCGTTCGCCGCTGACGCGATCATGGAGGCCGCCGACGCGGGCGTTCCGCTGATCGTCTGCATCACCGAAGGCATCCCCGCGCTGGATATGGTCAAGGCGTTTCATTACGTCGGGTCGCGCGGCGTGCGGCTGGTCGGGCCGAACTGCCCCGGCGTCATATCTCCGGGCAAATGCAAAGTCGGAATCATGCCCGCGCGCATTCACAAGGAAGGCCGCGTCGGAGTCGTTTCGCGCAGCGGCACATTGACCTACGAAGCGGTGGGGCAGTTGACGG
>DASUFM010000696.1:0-3248 GCA_036274535.1 Blastocatellia bacterium | reverse complement strand
CCAGCGGTTGGTCACGCGGTGAACGTGTATGTCGACGCCGACGCGAGGCTGATTGCAGGCGATTCCCAGAACGAGGTTGGCGCATTTCGGGCCGACGCCCTCAAACGACATCAGCGTCTCGGCGTCGCATGGCAGGTCGCCTTCGTATTCCTCGACGACGCGCCGCGCGATCAGGCGTATCTGCTCCGCCTTGCGGTCGTGAAATGTGCAGGCGCGTATCAGCCTGTCGATTTCGCGCGAAGTGAGGCGGCTGATTTCGCGCGGCGTGCGCGCCCGCTCGAAAAGCCTGCGCGCGGTCGGGGCCGTCACTTCGTCGCGCGTGCGGATAGAGATGATGCAGGCCACGAGCTGTTCAAACGGGGAATTGAAGCCGTCATCGGCCAACTCGAACATCGCGGCCCTGGCGAAAGGGCGCACCGCCGCCCGTATGCGGCGAATAACCTGGTCTATGTCGAAGGGCCGCTTCGAGGCCGTCATTTGATTTTCTTCAACACGCGCTTGAGCAGCGCGAAATCCTCTTTCACCTTCTCGGCCAGATCCTCGCGATAGAATCTTACCGCCGGATGGTATCCTACCAGGTATTGTCGCCCGTCGCGTTCGATCACGCGCCCGCGCGCTTCGTTGACGCTCTTGACGCCGAGAATCTTCCTGGCCGCCACGCCGCCGAGCAGCCCGATCAACGCCGGGTTGATTATCTCGATCTGTTCGAATAGGTAATTAGAAACGCAGGTATCGACCTCGCCCACTTTCGGAGTACGGTTATTCGGCGGCCGGCATTTGACGATGTTGGTGATGAATAGGTCATCGCGGTCGATGCCGGAGCCCTCGAGGACGTGGTCCAGGAAGCGGCCGGCGGCGCCGACGAACGGATGTCCGCTCTCATCCTCTTCGCGTCCCGGCGCTTCGCCGATCAGCATGACCCTGGCCGAAATCTTGCCGTCGCCCGGCACGGCCAACTTCCGCGATTGGCACAGTGGACATTTCACGCAGACGCGTATCTGCGCGGCCAGCGCTTCGAGTCTTCCGGCCTTCGCCGCTTTCGCCACGATCAGGTCTCCGCGGTTCTGGCGCGTGGAGGGAACTCCGTGTTCGGCTCCGGCGTGATTGGGACGCTCCGACCTACGCGCAACTGGTTGCTCACGTCCGTCACGCCCGACACCGAATCGGCTATGTCTTCCGCGCGGCGTTTCTCTTCGCGGCTGTCCACGCGCCCCAGAAGCGTGACCATGCAGTTGTTCACGATCACTTCGATGTCGGTCGCGTCAACGTACGCGTCATCAGTCAAACGGTCGTTTATGTCTTCGCGGATGCGCTCGTCGGACCGCTGATACCCGCGCGGGCCGCGCCCGGCGTGAATCCCCCTTCGCATCTCCTCCGAACGCCGCCTGTGTTCAGCCTGTTCGTCGCCTGACCATGGTCTGATTTCATCGCCGGAATGATCGAAGTAGTCTCGATCCTCGGCGTCGCGCCGGCGCCTGCCGTGCCCGCCTTGATAATAAGGCTCAGGGTATTCGCCTTCGCGGCCTCGCCGGGGATAAGGCTCGCGCGGGCGGTCTTCGGGTTCATAACGATCGTAATCATAAGCGCTGTAAGGCTCGCCGTAACCCCTGCGGCGATATCTCCGCCGGTACTGTTCGCCGTAATGACGCCCGCGGCCGTAGCCGCGGTAGTAGCCGCGGTAGTACGGATCTTCATAACCACCGCCCCGGCCCCTGTAATATGGCTCTTCGTCCTGCTCCCGTTCATTGCGGTCCCGCCTGTAATCATAATCGTAGTCGTTCGCCATCTTGCCCTCCTTCACAAAGGTTAAGATTGTTGATGGGGTTTGTAGCGTTATGAACAAGCGATTCCGCCCCACTCCGCTTCCTGTTTCATCTTAGTCGCCTCTTCTTTGTGAGGTCGGTACGCAATCGCACTCCGCGATCTGATTTGTGAGCGAGCCGGTATTGACGTAGGGACGCAAAATTTTGCGTCTCCACTCCGCGTACTGCAGGCATACAGCCGTGCGTGCGGTCTCCGTGCGTGCGAATCAACGTTCTGCCGGCGGCGGGCAGGCGCCGAGGTTCGAAGTCGAGAATAAACACTAAATCAATGGCTCATGGCATTTCTATTGCAGTTTGGTGATTTGATCAATTTTCATCTCCCTCGAATCATCTCCCTACACAATGCAATGAAAGGAGAGTTGGATCATGCCTAGAGGCGATAAGACAAGATACACATGGAGGCAGGAGCGAGAGGCCGACCAAACCGAGCAAGGTTATAGGGATCGCGGCGCCCCGGAAGATGAAGCCGAACGCCGCGCCTGGGCGACGGCCAATTTAATCTCTGGCGGCGGTAAAAAGAGCGGGTCGGGAAGGGCCAGATCAACTAAAAAGACTGCGTCGAGGAAGACCAGTCGTAAGAGAAGAGCGACAGCGGCAAAGCATACCACCGCGACCAGATCGACCACGGCAAAGCGCGCTGCCACGACCCGAACGACGCGATCGAGGCGTAGAGCCACGACACGAACGACGGGGGCGAAGCGCGCCGCCGCGAGCCGGACAACGGGAGCGAAGCGCAGAGCGACGACACGAACGACGCCGGCGAAGCGCAGGGCGAAGACACGAACGACGGGAGCCAAGCGTAGAACCACGACACGAACGACGGGAGCCAAGCGTAGAACCACGACACGATCGACGCGCCCAAGGCGCGCTACCACGACAACGGCGACCACATGGCGCCCCGCAAAGCGTACTACCAGGGCCCGGACGACGACGGCAAAGCGCGGCGCCGCGGCTCGAACGACGCTGACAAAACGTTCCGCGGCAGCCCGATCGGCGGCGGCAAGAAAGGCAGCCAGGACGCGGGCGCGCCGCGCCGGGAGATAATCCATTAAGACCGACTGTTAACAGGCTCCCGATCAATAAACCTGAAAATTTAACAAACGCCTACTAGAGCAGATTGCGATTACATCGGTGGGACAATTTGCCAAATTGTCCCACCGTCATTTGCGATCCGATCTAATACTGGGAGCGCGGCGTTAAGCACGCGCTTCATAGTCGATGGCGCATGAATAGGGCTTTGGGAAAGGGAGGATGAAAAATGCTGTGAACGATTATTGCATTCCTGGTAACGCTCTGGCTGTTGGGATTGTTCGGTCACATCGGCGGCGCCTTGATTCACCTGTTACTGGTCGTCGCCGCAATCATGCTTATATTCCAGTTGACCGCCGGCCGCCCCAGTCGCGGTCTGGCGGGTCCGCGGCGGCT
>DASUFM010000695.1:0-9011 GCA_036274535.1 Blastocatellia bacterium | reverse complement strand
ACATCCAAATTGTCCCGCTATGCGATCGCAAACTGATTTAGCAGCCGACATTAGTGGGACAATTTGGATGTGTCCCACCTATACAGTTGTTATACGTTCTAAGATCCAGGAGATTGGCCCTTTGAGTTTGCCAGCGGTATCCCAAGCAGCCGCACTCCAAAGGCTCCGCCGATTTATGCACAGTCTTCATATTAAATATGGAATATGAAATACGCTTACCCCAATAATTGTCTCAACGCCTTCCCCTCGTCTTCCGCTTTCATCAATTCCTCGCCGATCAGGAAGGCGTGGAATCCGGCGGCGCGCAGGCGTTCGATGTCTTCGCGCGTGCGGATGCCGCTTTCGCTCACGAGCGTGATGTCTTTGGGCAGATCGGACGCTAGATAGAAGGAGGTCTGAAGCGTGGTTTCGAGCGTGCGTAGACTGCGGTTATTGACTCCGAGCATCCTCACGTCGTAACTGAGCGCCTTCTCAAGATCCTCACGGTCGTGAATCTCGACCATCGCGTCGAGGCCCAGGCTGTAAGCGACTTTCAGCAGGTCGTTGAGGCGCGGCCCGTCCAGAACGGCGGCGATCAGCAGGATCGCGTCGGCGCCGGCATGCGCGGCTTCATAAACCTGGTACTCGTCAAAGATGAAATCTTTCCGCAGCAGCGGCAGTGGCGCTACGTCGCGCACTCTGCGCAGGTAATCGATCGAGCCGCCGAAGAAATCCTCTTCGGTCAGGCACGAAATGGCGGCCGCGCCATTGGCGGTGTAATTGATGGCGATGCTTACTGGATCGAAGTTTTCGCGGATCATGCCGGCCGACGGCGAGCGGCGTTTGATTTCAGCGATAATGTTGACCCCGTCCCCTCGCAGCGCGGATGTGAATCTGCCACCACCGATGACGGTCGGCAATTCGGAAAGCAGCTGATCCAGCGGAAATTTGCGCTTTGTCTCTTCGAGCCGCACGCGCTTGCGCGCGACGATTTGTTCCAGAATGTCACTCATAAAATTTCAGGCTTTCTACATTTGAAATCGAGGCTTCGAATGCGGCTTGCGCCACGCAAAGCCCGAGGAATCGATTCGGCGACGTACCCGGAACGACCGAACCGGCGCGCTATTTTGAGCAGAGGGGTTTCTTCTTCAATCTCAGTATCTCCGAAAACCATCCGCGAAGCCACACGAAGAGGCGCGAAGAGTCTCTCTTTTCCTTCGCGCTCCTTCGCGCGGCTTCGTGAATGGTTTACTCTCACAACGCCGACTGACTGACCCGCCGCAATTCATGCAACTTCGCCAGGGCTGCGCCTGTTTCAATTGAATGCGCGGCCATTTCGACCGCGCCGTCCAGACTGTTCGCCGCGCCCGCGACAAACAGCGACGCCGCCGCGTTGATCAGGACCAGATCGCGGGCTTCGTCTTTGCGACGGCCTTCGAGCACATCGCTGATGATCGCGGCGTTCTCCTGCGCGGAACCTCCGCGCAGATGGTCAATCGGCGCGCGCCGCAGCCCGAAATCTTCGGGCGCGACCTCGAATCGCTCCACAGCCATGAAGCCTTCGGTCGGGCCTCCCGGCGAAGCGGAGTAAACGACTGTTTTGCCGGCGAGCGTGATCTCATCCAGTCCGTCTTCGCCGCGCACGACCCACGCCCGCCGCGTCCCCAGACGCGCCAGCGCGCGAGCTACCTTTTCGCAGGCCGCTTCGGACGAGACGCCGGCGACCTGAAACGGCGCGCCCGCCGGGTTGGTCAGCGGGCCGAGCAGATTGAAAATCGTCCGCACTCCCAGGTCTCGGCGCACCATCGCCACGCGTTTCGTCGCGGAATGGTGCAGCGGCGCGAACATAAAACAGACGCCGATTTCGTCGAAGATTTCACCCGCGCGTTCCGGCGGCAGATCCACCTTGACGCCGAGCGCGCCGAGCGCGTCGGCGCTTCCGGCCCTGCTCGTGACTCCGACGTTGCCGTGTTTGGCCACTGGCACGCCCGCGGCCGCGACCACGAAAGCCGCCGCGGTCGACACGTTGAAGGTTTTCGCCACGCTGCCGCCGGTGCCGCAGGTATCGATGTAGCGCGAATGCTTCGGGGCGATACGCGAGCAGCGCGTGCGCATCGTCTGAGCGAATCCGGCCAGCTCCTCCTCCGTCTCGCCTTTGCTGGCCAGCGCGACCAAAGCGGCGGCGATGCGCGAGTCGGTCGCGTCATCGGCCAGAATCGCTTCGAGCAGCGCGGCGGCTTCCGCCTGAGCCAGGTCTCGCCGCGTGATCAGTTTGTTGAGCAGCTCGGAGAGCATAATTTGAGAAAATTACCCAGTAATCGTTTGCCCGCCGCCGTCATTATCGATTCGGGGTGAAACTGGACTCCTTCGCAGACGAATTCACGATGCCGCAAGCCCATGACCAATCCGTCCGACGTCGTGGCGGAAACTTCGAACACCGGCGGAACGCTGGCGCGGTCGACTATCAGCGAGTGATAGCGCGTTGCGGTGAACGGGTTCTCGACGCCCTCAAAGACAGAGCGGCCGTCGTGTAGTATCTGGCTGGTCTTGCCGTGCATCAGGTATGGGGCGCGGACTACGCGCCCGCCGAAGGCCTGCCCCATCGCCTGGTGGCCCAGACATACGCCCAGCAGAGGGACTTTCCCAGCGAAATGGCGGATCACATCCAGCGTGATCCCGGCGTCATCCGGCGCGCAGGGGCCTGGCGATAGCACGATCCGTTCCGGCGCGAGCTTTTCGATCTCTTCGATCGTAATTCGATCATTGCGGGCGACCTCAATGTCGCGCGCAACCGGCAATTCGGCGCCGAGCTCGCCGAGGTACTGCACGAGGTTGTAAGTGAATGAGTCGTAGTTGTCTATGACCAGGATCATTTCTTGTCTTTCTCTACTCTGCCCTTCTCATCCCTAAAGGCCTGGTTATCGGCGGAGTCAACGCGGAACAGGAGGGCCAGCGCCACACGGTAGCCCCCATAGACGCTTTCATGATTTATTTTCGCCGCCTTGTCATTACTGCTGTGCAATATCCTGCGCCAATCCGTGTTAAGCGCGTGGATTGTCACCGCAGGGATCTTTTTGCTGATGAACGAAGCCGAGTCGGAACTGGCGCCGTTAATCGGCGCCTGAGTGAAGGGGACCTTCATTTCCTTCGCCAGAGCGACTGTAAAATCGATCAGCTTCTTACTGGAGACGTTGTCGAGCGTCGCCGGGACGCCCATTCCCAGGCTGTCAATATTGATCATCGCGCAATATTCGGCCGCCTGCTCTTTCCTGATCCCCCCGGCCATCCCTGAGGAACCGACGAGTCCCTCTTCCTCTTTGCCGAAAGCCACGAAAATGACGTTCTTTTTGAGCGGGAGGTCTTTCACCGATCGGTAGACATGAGCCAATGTGACAATGCCCGTCCAGTTGTCAATCGCGCCGCAACCGTCAGGGACCTTGTCGTAATGCGCGCCGACGACGATCTTTTCCAGCGTGTCGTTGGCGGCCGCCTTGCGGATGACGAGGTTCTCGACGCCCCTGACCTTTTCGACCGTGATCTCTTCTGGCTTCGCTCCCATCCTTTCAAACAGCGCTTTGACGGTTTTCAGACGGTCGCCGTTTTTGCACGGGACCGAATCGAACTCCGATCGAATCTCTTCCGGAGTCGAGGCTCGCAGTTTGGAGGCGTCGGAGGCTTCCTGCGCGAAGGCGACAGTTGAGAAGAACAGCAGGCATATAGCCGTGAGCAATGCGGCGCGGCGTTTTCGCAAAATCATTTTGTTTACAGTTTCTCCGGATCAATGCCAAGTTCGCGCAGTTTCGCCCAGGCGGCTTCTTTCGCCGCGCGCTCAGCTTCGGCTATCCGTGTGGCTTCTTCTTTCGCCGTGTGGAGGTCTATGTAATCTTCGAATGGGGAGCCATTAGGATGATAAAGATTCCACTCGTCTTCGACGCGACGAAACGTCACGCCCAGGCGCGGGCTTACCCAGCCATTCATCTCCTCGATTTTGACCAGTCTGCCTTTTTGCCGCAGCCAGCCCTCCATAGTCTGTTTACGAGGTCTAGGATCATGCGCGTAAAATTCTTCGACCCCGTAGCGATTGTAAAACTCCAGCTTATCCTTTTTGTCTCCCGGGCGATTGGAATAGGACCATATCTCGAAGACCACTTGAGGAGCGATTCCGTCCTCGCGCCATTGACGGTACGAACGGCGATGGCCTTTGGGACGCCCGAAGATAACCATCGCGTCAGGCGCAGTGCGGATATCAGGTCTTCCTTCAACCGGATACCAGAAATGGTCGCCGGCTACAAAAACTGTCTCGTCGTTCTCGAATAACGCATCAAGCCCCTGCTTGATGCGTGCGACCCAGTCAAACTGCAACGTGCTGTCAGCCATAGGCAATCCGTCGCTTTCTGGGTATATGGCATCCTCCTCAGTGAAGGGAGGCAATCCTTCCTTGGACCAAGTCTGAATTGGTTCTTCGATGCGCAATAATGAGACGCTCATACAAACCTCCTTATTCTCGGCCAGGTTAAGGCTTTATCACGGCTTCGATCAGTTCGATCTTTTCCAACGGCGACTCGCTGCCGGGCGCGCGTTGAACTTTTTCCAGTTTCTCCAGCGTATCGAAGCCGTCAACGACTTTGCCGAAGATGGAATATTTTCCGTCCAGATTGGGCGCGGGCGCAAGCACGATGAAAAACGAGGTGGTTGCGGAATTGGGGTCGTCGGTTCGCGCCATCGACAGCGCGCCTCGGATATGTTTGCGCGTCGCGCTGAACTCGCCTTTGAGCGGGCGAATCCATTTGTCGGCGTAATGCTCCGTGCGCCCTTGTCCGAGTCCTCCCTGCGCGACGAAGCCGGGTACGATGCGATGAAAGATCGTGTGGTCATACCAGCCGGATTGAGTGAGCTTCAAAAAGTTGCGGACGTGCTCCGGCGCCAGGTCCGGTTCGAGAGCGACGACGATGTCCCCCAAGCTGGTATGCAGAATGACTTCCTTGCGCATCTCATCGACGCTGGCGTTCTTGAAGGGCTCTTCGCGCTTCGGCTCGATCTTGACGCTGACGATCTTGACCGGCGTGTTGAGTTTCTCTTCGGCGTCGGCCTCGGCCATCGAAATTTTATCGACGACCGCGATGCCTTCGGTCACCTGCCCGAAAGCCGAGAACTGTCCGTCGAGTTGGGGTTGAGCCGAGGCGCAGATGAAAAATTGAGCGCTGTCGCTGTTGGCCTTGCCCGGTATGCGGACGGTCGAGACCGTTCCCGTGACGTGTTTGACGTCGCTGAATTCATCCGGCAGTTGGTTAAGCGCTCCGCTCCCCCAGCGGGCGCGCGGCGTCTTCGGGTCCTTCAACAACGGGTCGCCGCCCTGAATGAGGCCAAGACGGACAACACGATGAAACGCGGAGCCGTCGTAGAAGCCGGCGCGCGCGTTCTTGATGAACGCCTGGACGTGCTTCAGGGCCTTGTCGGGAAAGAACTCGAAACGAATCACGCCGAAATCCGTGGTGATCACCGCTTCCAGATTCGCGGCCTCTTCGAGCGAGACCGGCGGTGGCTCGGCGCCCGGCGGTGGCGCGTTCTTCTTGCGCGGCGGCTGAGCGAAGCCGGCCATGGAGAACAAACAGAGCAGCGGTCCAATCGCCAGAATTTGAAATCTGAAATTTGAGAAAATCCGCAATCCGCAATCCGCAATCCGCAATCTCATAGCTCTTTCTCCGCGATTTCGATGGCGCGAATCAAAGCGCGCGATTTGTTGACGGTCTCCATGAACTCGTTTTCGGGCGTGGAGTCCGCGACGATGCCGCCGCCGGCCTGCACATAAGCCTTGCGGCCCCGCGAGTACATCGTCCTGAGGACTATGCACGAATCCAGGTTGCCCGAATAATCGAAATACATCACCGAACCGGCGTAAGCCCCGCGGCGCGTGGGCTCCAATTCATCAATGATCTCCATGGCGCGGACTTTCGGCGCGCCGGAGAGCGTGCCCGCCGGGAACGTGGCCGCGAGCGCGTCGAAACAATCCAGGCCTTCGCGAAGCCGCGCCTTCAACGACGAGGTCAAATGCATGACGTGCGAGAAGCGCTCGACAAACATCAGGTCGGCGACTTCGACCGAGCCGTATTCGGCCACGCGGCCCAGATCGTTGCGGCCAAGATCGACCAGCATCACATGCTCGGCGCGCTCCTTCTCGTCCTGAACCAACGCCTCAGAGAGAGCCGCGTCCTCGGCCTCGTCCACTCCGCGCCTGTAGGTTCCCGCGATAGGGCGGTACTCCAACCGCCGCCCCGCGCACCGCACCAGCATCTCCGGAGAAGCCCCGAGCAGCGTTTCGTCGGCGCCCAGCTTGAGAAAAAACATATAAGGAGAAGGGTTGACCACTCGCAGCGCGCGGTAGATTTGAAAAGGGTTGGAGGTGATTTCGGTCTCGAAACGCTGCGCGAAAACGACCTGAAAGGCGTCGCCGGCGCGGATGTATTCTTTAATCCGCTCGATCGAATTAAGGTAATACTCCTTGCTCATGTTCGATGAGACCTGCAGCGGTTCCACGCGGCGCGCCGGAGAAGGAGGTTCGATCGGCGCAGCGAGCGCAGCCTCCAATCGGGCGATCTCGCCGCAGGCGGCGATGTATTTTTCGCGCAGCCTTTCCCCGTCCTTTTCGCCTCCGGTGAAGACGTTGGCGATGATCTGAATCTGGTGTTTGACGTGATCGAAGGCGAGCAGGCTGGAAAAGAACATGACCACAGCCGTGTCCATATCCAGGTCGTCTTTGGCCTGAGAGGGGAGCCGCTCGAACCAGCGCACGGCGTCGTAGCCGAAATATCCGACCGCGCCGCCAGTGAACGGGGGCAGTCCCGGCGCGTTGACGGGCTTGTGTTCGCGCATCAGGTCGCGCATTACATCCAGCATCGGGGCCACCACCTTAACGTTCGCGGCGCCGGCGCGTTCGATGGTGATCTCCGCCTGATCGCAAAAATCTCCGGCGACGTTGCGCGCCCGAACTATGGTATGCGGCGCGCAGCCAAGAAACGAATATCGGGCGATCTTCTCGCCGCCCTCTATCGATTCGAGCAGGAAAGCGTGCGGGGATTGGCGCTCGATGCGCAGATAGGCCGAGACCGGCGTCAACAGGTCGGCCATCACCGTCTTGACCAGCGGCACGACCGTTCCACGCCCGGCCATCGCCAGAAATTCTTCGTAGGTTGCAGGTGTGATTGAGGACATATTTTCAAAGACAAGGAGAGGGGGAGACAAGGGGACAAGGAGACAAGGAATTCAACACTCCTTGTCCCCTTGTCCCCCCCTCTCCTTGTCTCCTTGTCCCCTTGTCTTCTACTTCGGATTAGCCGGTTTGCCCGCGCGGGCGCTCAATTCGGCGGCGATGTCGTATAGACTCACATCGCGTTCGACCATCAGAACCAGCAAATGGTAAAGCAGGTCGCTGATCTCGGACGAGAGTTGTTTGCGGCCTTCGTCATCGCCGGCGTTCTTCGCCGCGATGATCGTCTCGGCGGATTCCTCGCCGACCTTCTTGAGTATCTTGTCGATGCCGCTGTTGAACAGGTAGCTCGTATAGGAGCCTTCCGGCCGCTGGTCCTTCCGCTCCTGTATAAGTTTGAACAGGTCCTGAAGCTGTATCCCAAGATCCATTGCGGCGACATTGACCAGCGAAACCTGCGATTCCACGCGTTTAAGGGCCGGTCCGTTCTTCTCCTGAGCCTTCACAGGAGCTACGGACTTCTCCGCGTCGACGCCTCGCGCGCCGCGGAAGAAGCATGAACGTTCGCCGGTGTGACAGGCCGGCCCGTTCGGGTTGACCCGCACAAGCAGGGCGTCGCCGTCGCAATCCAGCCGCAGGTCTACGACCCGCTGAGTGGCGCCCGAAGTCGCGCCTTTATGCCAAAGCTCCTGCCGCGAGCGGCTCCAGAACCAGGTCTCGCCGGTTTGCAAAGTCTTCGCCAGACTCTCGGCGTTCATATGCGCGACCATCAGGATTTCTTCAGTATCGTCATCCTGCACGACGGCCGTGATCAATCCGCGATCATCAAACTTCAGATTTTGAATCAACAACTCGGACATAAGTCAGGTTTCAGGTTTCAGGTTTCAGGTTTCAGGCATCAGGTTTCAGGTTTCAGTAAAAGAATGACGCGTCAGATTCCTACCTGGCGCCTGGCGCCTGACCAATCCTCATCTCATAAGCACTCCGCGTTCGCGCAGGTATTGCTTAGCTTCGCCGATTGTGAACTCTCCGAAATGAAAGATCGAAGCGGCCAGCGCCGCGCTCGCCTTGCCTGTGGTCAAGGCGTCGTGAAGATGTTCGAGTTTTCCCGCGCCGCCCGAAGCGATGACGGGGATGTTCACGGCTTCGGCGACCGCGCGGGTCAATTCCAAATCATAACCATCTTTATGGCCGTCGCAATCCATGCTGGTCAGCAAAATCTCTCCCGCGCCGAGTTCGGCGGCCCGTTGCGCCCATTCGACCGCGTCGACGCCCGTCGGCGTACGCCCTCCGTGCAGATAGACTTCCCAGCCCGGCGAAACGCCTCGGCGTTTGGCGTCAATCGCCACGACTATACATTGCGCGCCGAACCGTTCGGCGCCCTCACGGATCAGGCTCGGATTCTGCACGGCGGCGGTGTTGACAGAGATTTTATCCGCGCCTGCTTTCAAAATCGCGCGAATGTCATCGACCGTGCGGACGCCGCCGCCGACGGTGAACGGAATGAAGACGCGGTCGGCCACGCGGCGAACCATATCGGCCACGATCTCGCGCCGATCGGACGAGGCCGTGATGTCCAGAAAGACCAGTTCGTCGGCGCCCTCGCCGTCATATCGAGCGCCCTGTTCGACCGGATCCCCGGCATCGACCAGGTTGACGAAGCTGATGCCTTTGACCACACGGCCGCGGTCGACGTCGAGGCATGGAATGATGCGTTTCGCTAACATTTTTAATTGCGGATTGCGGATTGCGGATTGCGGATTTGGCTTCCGCAAAACGCATATGAACCGCGAATCGCCGATTATCGAATCGTCGCGTCAGCGCCAAT
>DASUFM010000694.1:0-7068 GCA_036274535.1 Blastocatellia bacterium | reverse complement strand
CCACTGAACTGCTCCATCCCGGCGCCATTGTCGTAGAGCACGTCCTCGAGCGTGACTCCTATGACTTCATCGAACAAATGGCTCTGCTCCTGGTAATCGAGGAATTCCGGCGTCTGGAACCAGTTGCGTCCGTCCGGGCGGCTGCTGCTCGTATCGTGAATCTGGAGGCTGACCACGCGGTTCGCATCCGCATAGGGGAACGGATCGAGCAAAATGTTCTGGATCGCGCTGAAAATGGTAGTGGCCCCGCCGATGCCCAGCGCCAATGTGAGTATGGCCACGCAGGCGAAGCCCGGATTACGCATCAACATTCGCAGAGCGTATCGCAAATCCTGCCACAAGGTTTCAATCAGATGCCCCGCGCGCGCTTCCCTGACTTTCTCCTTGACCTGTTCCCGACCGCCGAGCTCGATCAGAGCCGCGCGACGAGCCTCCACCGGATCGAGACCTTCAGCGGTTTTCTGCTCGATGAGCATTTCAAGATAAGCGTCGATCTCTTCCGTCAGCTCCTGATCCTTCCGCGCCTTGTGGACCAGATTGCGCCAAAGACTGGATAGACGAGGCAATATTGGCATGATTTTTTCTCCTCAGGACGCTTGAAGCGCGTTCGTGATGGCCAGCGCGATGCGCTGCCAGTCTTCGGTTTCAGTTTTGAGTTGTCGCTGTCCGGCTTTGGTCAGGCGGTAATACTTGGCCCGTCGATTATTCTCGGATTCCCCCCATGAGGAATCCAGCCACCCAGCCTCCTCCATTCGGTGCAGCGCGGGAAAGAGCGAGCCGGGTTTGACTTGGAATACCCCCTGGGTGATTTGCGCGATGCGGTTTGAAACGCCCAGCCCGTGCATCGGGCCTAGCGCCAGCGCCTTGAGGACCAACATATCGAGAGTACCCTGTAAGAGATCGGTCTTCTTTTCTTTCATGTCTTACTCCTATAGATCGTCTGTACGTGGGCGGGCGAAGAATAGGACTCTTCATACAGAATGTCAATACGAGAGAGTCAGTGAAGAGAGAATTAGTAGCGGCGCGCAGATTAGCGAAAGGATGATAGCTATTTTTACAACACCAAGTCTCGCGCCCGTTAAACCGTCTCTCGACAAGACGAATACAGGCGCATCACGGCGGGCAAGCTGGTCGAGGCTGCGCTCGTCTTCCTCGACGAAATCTTCAAGGCCTGCAGCGCGATCCTGAACGCGTTGCTCAAGATCGCCAATGAGCGGGTCTTCCACAACGGCGGCCAGGAGATGCAGGTCCCGCTGATTTCTCTCTTCGGCGCGAGCAACGAGATGCCGCAGGGCAACGAGCTCGAGGCGCTCTTGGACCGCTTTCTCCTGCGCTTCCGCGTCGGCTACGTCACGGATACCGGATTCGCCAGATTTATCCGCGCGGCTTCTGCAAAACTCGGCGCGAAGCGGAACGGCCATAACTCGAATGGGGGCTATCCGCAGGCGCTCCTGCAGTCGGAGCTTGTCGCCCTGCAACAGAGCGCCGCGCAGGTCGCCGTTCCTAACGCGGTGATTGACCTGATCGAGCAGTTGCGCCGGGACCTCGCAGGCAAGGGAATTATTATCAGTGACCGGCGATGGGGGCAGGCGCTCGGTCTCCTGCAGGCGCATGCGCTCACGGAAGGGCGCGACGTGGTTACGGAAGACGACCTGATCTTCCTCAAACACGTCCTGTGGCAGTCGTCTGAACAGCAGGCCGAGATCGGCAAGGCGCTTGCCCGCATCGGCAATCCGCTCAATTCCGAAGCCGTTGATTACGAAGACCAGGCGGCCTCGGCGCATCGTGAATGCATGGATGCGCAGAATGCCGCGCAGAGCGAAGAACAGAAGATGCAGGCGGCGATCGAAGCCAACACAAAACTCAAGCAGGTCGGCGTGAAGTTACATCCCCAGTTGAAAGTAAGCTTCGCCGGAATGATCCCCTGTCTCGGCTGGGAACTTCCGCCCGGCGCGAGGGCCACCACGGCGCCGATGCGCCGCTCGGCTTCAGTCGCGGCGAGCGCCGTCCAGCCGCCGAAGCTATGCCCAACGATTCCAATCCGACTGGGATCAATCCTGGCTTCCGACTCCCACGCTGTGTCATTTAGCAGATGATCGAGGAGAAAACGAATGTCAGGTACGCGGTTCGCGACCCAGGCTTCCACTCGAGCAGTCTTTTGCTCGTCGGTTTGCCTTTACGCGCCAATTCCGCCACTACAATCTCAGAGTGATCCAGGGCCGCGACCAAATACCCGTGGCTGCTTAAGTGAGTGCAAAGGAATGTCGATTGGAGCCAATCGCCTCCGCTGCTATGAGAAAAAATGATCAGCGGATAGGTTCCGGATCTTCCTCAAAGAGAAGGGAGATGGCTTTCGCATCGTGTTTGTTCCAATACTCGATATAGTCACTCATCCAGTTTCTGATCATGGTTTCGTCTTCGAATTGCATTTCTCTTTATCTCTTTTCTACCTTTTCCCGATTTAATGGCGTGGCAGATAGCCAAGCGCAGCCAGAATTTGCCTGGTCAAGTCGACGCGCCGTTCACGGATGGAGGCGAAGTTCGGCCCTTCCAGATTCAACGCGAAAAAGCAGACGTTTCCTTTGGTCTCAACATAGCCGACAAACCAGCCCAAAGCGCGATTGTTAGCCAATGTCCCGCCTCCGGTTTTGCCGCTTAAAGTGTAGTCGGCCGTTTTTTCCAGTATCAGAATTTCCTTGACGATCTTTGTCGTGCGGTCGGCTACGGGCAAATCTCCCGCATAAAACCTGCGCAGAAACTCAATCTGTTCGTCGGCGGAAATGCGCAGGCTGCCGTTTAGCCAGAAGGCATTGAACAAATTCGAACTGTCCCAAACGCCGGACACATCCTGATTGCCATAACCCAACTGCGTCACCATCCGGCGCATGCGCTCCTCTCCCACGCGCCGCGCCAGTTCGCGGTAATACCAGACGACGGAATCTTTCATCGCCGAGCGCAATGTGTGATCGTGTTTCCAATTGACGGATGGCGGCTGCGTCCAGTTGACGGATTCGGGGAAGCGTTTCGGTTCCCAACGGATCAACGTTTCGGCGTCGGCTATGACTTTGGTTTCGAGTCCGATGATCGAGTTCGGGATTTTGAAGGTCGAGAACGGGGTGAATCGTTCACGGCAACGCGACTCGTTGTATCGTATGTATCGCTTGTTTTGCTGGTCGTAGAGGACAACGGCGCCCTTTGTCTCGCCGAAAAAACGCGCCAGGTCCTGAGCCGTTCCCGCATCGCTTGCGCTTGATGCGCATAAAGCCAGGATGATCCATGCCACTGGAAAGTAGCCTATGCGACGAGTCGCAGTTTGTTTTATCCGCCTCATTTCGACCCTCATCAACATCATTATCGGCAGCGGCTCGGCGTCAGGTTAAGACGTCACGCCTCTCGCTGTGTGTTTGTAAACGATACCGCTTTTCATCACAAAAACGACACGCCGTACAGCGGTGATGTCTTTCAGTGGGTCTCCATCGATCGCAATTATGTCCGCCTGCAGTCCGGGCGCGATGGAGCCTATCTGATCCGACATACCCATGGCTTCCGCCGCCAGGGAATTGGCGGAAACAAGCGCATCCATTGGATCTATTCCGCAGTCGCGCACGCGATTGATGAACTCTTCCGAGTTGCGCCCGTGCAGTCCGGCCAGCGCATCGGAGCCGAACACGATTTTCAATCCTTTGATCTTCGCCGCTCGCCGCACGAATTCCTTGGCCATCTGTATGGCTGGTTTGTAATTCTCCGCCACTTCCTCTTCGGTTTTGGCAAAATAAGGCGTGCCGGCGTACCGGGCTTTGTTCAGGATGTAGTTTTCAAATAAGGTTCCAGCCTGCGGATCAATATAGGTTCCTTTTTCAACCATCAATTTCAGATCGTCGTCCGTGGCGCCGACTCCGTGTTCAATTTGTGCGCAACCCGCCTGCGTGGCGGCGGGAACAGCGTCTCTAAAAGCATGTACGAGTGTTCGCAGCCCCTGTTTCTTCGCCTCATCACAAACTGCGTTCAATTGTTCCTGAGACAGCGTCTTTGAGCCACTCCTCATGCCGCCCGACGCATAGATTTTGATGAAGTCAGCGCCTGCTTCCTTTTGTTTTCGCACGTAAGCGCGGAGTTCATCCGGCGTTCCGGACTGCTCGCCTCGCCCGGCGAGTCCGTCAATGATGGTCAGGATTCGCGGCCCAGGCAGCATCCCATTCGATATGGCGTCACGCAATGCGACCGCCTGACTTATGGTTTGCACGGTCGTGAATCCACCAAGCAGCGTCATCCAGGCGTTAGAGGCAGTTCGATAGGCGCTTTCTTCAGCGGCCATATCGCCGCCGACTTTCCCATCCTTGCCGAAACTCGAACTGAGATGTGAGTGCATGTCGATCCAACCTGGCATCACCGTCAGTCCGCGCAGGTCGTAATCCACCGGCGCTGCCTTGGGATCAATGGCGACAATGCTGGCGCCCTCGATCACAATGCGCGTGTTGCGCGATACGCGCCCCTTGCCATCCATCAACATGCCAACCGCAATCACGACGCGTTTGCCGCGCGCCGGTGTCTGTGAATCAGCCTGTTGCGCAAAAGCGCAAACTACCATCAGGCTGACGGCGACCAGGATTATTTTTGCAAATCGCGTCATAATTTCTCCTTCTTTCCGCGCTTCATTCAGCGCGCAGCGCAACCATTGGATCTACTTTTGTTGCGCGTCGCGCCGGAACGAATGCGGCCAGCAATGCGACTAAGATCAATACCGCAAGGATTATAGTAAATGTCAATGGATCGGTCGGACTCACACCGAACAATAGTGTTTCCATATCATCAGGCCGGCCCCGGCGAGCAGGACCATCGACAGCGCGATCTCCGCAATGACCAGCAACTCCCGCGCTCGCGTTGATCGCGCGCCGGCTGTCGGGTTGCCGTCTTTGAGTGATTCATTCAGGTTGAGATTGATGGCGCGCCAGGCCGGCCATAGTCCGAAGACGATACTGGTCAGCGGCGAAATCGCCAGTGTGAAGCCTAGCGCCACGAGGTCGATTTTGATCTCTATCCAGAAGGGAAGTAGCTCGCTCGGGATCAACGCGACCAGGGCGTCCAGGCCCCATGCGGCCAGCAAGACTCCGCCTCCACCGCCGAGCAATGACAGCAACAGGCTTTCGGTCATTAACTGGCCGATCAATTTCCGGCGGCTGGCTCCGAGCGCCAGCCGTATCGCCATCTCGCGCTGTCGCGTTGCGCCGCGCCGCCGCCCGCGCCAGCAGCAGATTCGCCACGTTCGCGCAGGCGATCAATAGCGCCAGCGCGACAATCGCCATCAGCGCCTGCAAGGGCCGCGAGAACCGCCTCCGCAGGGCGCTCAGCCCGCGACTCGCCGACTCCAACTCGATGCGCGAGGCAAACTCGCGGCGATCGTTGAGGCCGTTGCTATCCATGTAGCCTCGGAAGATTGTATCGAGTTCGGCGCGCGCCTGCTCAATTGACGCTTCCGGCTTGAGCCGTCCGACCGCCTGAAACCACCACAGGGCTTTCAACCCCAGCCTCTCTGCGCCTGCAGCCATCATCGGCAGTGTGATATTAATTTCCGCGCCTGGATACATCCCGTAGAATTCTGGTGGCGTCACGCCGATGATCGTCACTGGATCATCATCGAGTTGCATGATCTTGCCGATGACCGCCGGAGCTCGTCCGAAGCGGAGTGTCCAGTAGTTGTCGCTGATGACCGCAACAAGCCCGTCCGGCCCGCCGCGACCCGGTATGGTGTCGTCCGCCGGAGTGAGAGTACGCCCCAAAGCGGCGCGCACGCCGAGCAGCGAGAAGTAATTCCCAGACACCATTTGCCCCGAAACTTCTTCGAGTTGGCCGTCATCTCACATCCTGAATGAGAGTCTCAATGAATCTAATTCCACGCATTTCGCGATGATCCTCCTTAAGCAAGGTGACGTTTCCGAACTGGCGTCGTGCGGCCCGGACGGCCTCTTCCTCGGTCATCCCCTGGCGGACATATCTCTCGGCGAGCATGCGCAAGTGCGTCCCGATCTCGTCGTCGAGTTCCTGGTCTGCTTTAAGATCTCCGAACAATCCTCGAAGTTTCGCCGCGAGGGCGCGCAAATAGTGGGTCATCACTCACTCCGAAGCGCCGCCATTGGGTCTATTTTTGTCGCCCGCCGCGCTGGAAGATAACAAGCCAGCAGCGCTACCACCCCAAACAGCAGCGCGATTACAAGGAAGGTCAGCGGATCGGTCACGCTCACTTAATTGAAGTACCTGCTGGCTAACCTGCTTGATCCGGCGGGCGATGCCGTAACCGTGCTGCGGTCCCAGCGCGTCCAGGACTTTCAATACCATTAGGTCGAGCGTTCCCTGGAGAACTTCTGATTTCTGTGTGTCTGAATTCTGCTCTTTGGATATACCAAAGAAGATACGCCTCTTCCCTTGTAATGTCCATAGGTGAGGGCAAATTACGACGGAGGGTAAGGAATATTAAAATGAGAGTTAAAAGTGGTATCGAATCTGCTCGCCGCAAGCTCAGTCAGTCGCCGGCGCTGCGCTGCGGCCTTCGCCTATAGCCATCGGAAAAAGTCAGTCAAGGCGAGGGGGCATTTATAGTCGGGCAGCAACCGCTGCAAAGTCTCTGGTCTTTTCATCAAATCGGTAACGGGTTCCGCACATCGAACATATCGCGTGAACGTTGCGAACTACACGAGGCCTTGCGCTCGGAAACCGATTCATTAACTCCCGCATGCGCTCAGCCCACTCCGCGTCAGCCAGCTGAATTGATTTCCTGCCCAGAATTTGACCGCAAACTACGCACTTGAAACTATCCGCAGCCATATGGAGCCGGCGCAGATAAACGCCGTGCAGGACACAAACAACAGGCAAATACAGTGGCCATAAGATGGCAACGCCGATTACCAGGAGCGTCAACCATATCTTTTTCATGACCTTATTCATATTTACCGGCTCAATTTATTGGTCTAAGGCTTTCGAGTATTGCCGCTCGCCGCGGGAGAAACCTGAGCAATCCGTCCTCAATGATTCTGCCGCAGCCCGCCGGAAAAACAAGCGGTAGGCATTATCGCG
>DASUFM010000693.1:0-6456 GCA_036274535.1 Blastocatellia bacterium | reverse complement strand
TCGTGATTACGGCCATAGAGCCTTTCGAGCCGCCGCGCTGTGTTCGCCAGACCCACTCCATTTCCCGTGGCGTCGCGGGTGTTTGCGCTGAGCCCCGGTCCGTCGTCACGAACTTCGATCCGCAGCGAACCGTTTTCACGCGAGGCCCTGATGGCGATGTTGATTAGTCCGGAGTCCGGATCAGCGGCGTATTTGATCGAATTTTCAACCAGTGGTTGGAGGATCAATTTCGGCGTCAGCGCGTCGTTGATGCCAGGCGCCACCTCCAGATCGACGCGCAGCCGATCTTCGAATCGCGGGCGCATGATGTCCAGGTAGAGGGTTAAAAAGTTCAGCTCTTCCTGCAATGTCACTTCCTGCCGGCGCGAAGCCCTGACTGAATGACGCAGAAAATCGCTCAACCGCGCGATCATCGTATCGGCGGCCCGCGCGTCTTCATAAACAACCGACGAAATGGTGTTCAAGGCGTTGAAGAGAAAATGCGGATGAATCTGCGCCTGCAAGGACTGCAACTCAGCCTGCGCCAGTTGCGCCTCTACCTGCGCCGTCCGCAACTCTCGCTCACGCGATTCCTGGTAATGATCATATAAATGAATCAGCGTCACGCCTGCGATATAGAACAGCAGGAAATTCGCCATCTCCATCAAATAGCGAATCGGCATAATGCCGTAATCATATTCCCCCATTCCGGCGAGATGAAAAATGGCTTGGCGGGTGAGAGCCATCATCGTGGTGTGAAGCAGTGATAAGACAACCCCGGCCAACAGATAAACCGGCAAACGCTGCGGCCAGTTCTGGATATTGATCCGAAACCGCCGGCTGAATTTAAGGATGAGCAGAAATAATAGCGCCGCGCTGTAACAGCCCGTAACTTCTTCGATCAAACGGACCCGGAACGTGCCTGATTGCCGCATCGCCAGGTCTTGCAGATACCGGTAGGAGAAGCCTAGCAGAAAAATGAGGGTGAAAATTCCGAACCAAACCGCGAAAGTTGAACCACGGCTGTCTAGTTTTCTCATTTTCCCGCCTCCGCTTTTCCTGTCCGATTTACTTCAACGCTTTCTCGATCTCAGCGACGAGCAGATCGCGGTCGATGATGCCAAAGCGCGAGTAGGCAAGATTGCCCTGCTTGTCATAAACGACAGTGACCGGTATCACGCCGTTCCAGTCCTTGGTGATCTGGTTCATTACCTCCTCGGCGTCTTCGAGGTCCTGCTGGACGATGTCGAACTTCACCTGATGCTTTTTGATGAACGGGATGACTTTCGGCCGTACGTCTTCGGCGTCATCGGCGGTAATCCCGATGAATTTCACGCCCTTGTCGCGGTATTTCGCGTCGAGGGAGACCAACTCCGGGAACTCCGCGACGCAGGGGCCGCACCAGGTGGCCCAGAAATTGAGCACCAATACCTTGCCTTTGGCCGAGTCTTTGAATTTGCCGAAATCGGCGGGCTTGAGCGTTCCGATCTTCGGCCCCGTTTGCGTGGCATTAGCCTTTGCCGGAGCCTTCACGGCGCCCGCCCTGGCTTTCTGAGCCTGCGCATTCAGCGATGTGAACAATCCTGCGACGACTAACAGACTGATCAGAGCTTGTTTCATTGCATTTTCTCCTTGCTTCCACACTTTGTGATTCATCGGTCTTCGGTCATTTATGAAAGGAACAGGTGGCTACGCCGCAATCATAAATTACGCGGCGCGCCGACTCAATCCCCTCTATTTCGCGCCGGGACCGAAGTTGAAGGTCAGGACTCCCTTCATTTTAACCGGAGTGTCCTTGAGGATGGCTGGTTTGAAGACCCACTTACGCGCCGCCTCTACAGCGGCGCTTCGAAGAGCGAGATGGCCACTGATCGCTCTGGCGTCGATAACAATCCCGACTTCCGAGATGGTAACTTCCACCTTGACAGTTCCCGTGGCGTTCAGCTTTCTGGCGTTGGCCGAGTAGACGGGGTTGACTCTGTTAATGACGCGGCTCAGCAGCGCGCTTTCCGAAACTTCTTCAAACTCCTGCGGAAAGGGCGGGGGGGGCTCCAGGCCCGTAGGGCCGGAGAAATTTGCAGGGGGCGACAACGGATAATTGGAAAGAGTGATGATCGGCGCCTGCCCGGCATTTATCGGCGGCAGGGTGGGGATTTGATTTTTTGTTTTTGTCGCGGGCCGCTTATTGATAGAGTTGTCGGAAACGCCCTTCTGCGCCCGCAACATTCCCGGCAGGTCGTATAATTGGCGGACCAGATAAAGCTCGTCATTATGTTCGATAGCCGCGCTGAAGAAAGCCGGTTTTCCGATCAGCCCATCTTTGAACGTTCCTACACTGATTTTGATGAACACTCTGCGTTTGTCCGGCAGGAGAGCGATGATTTCCGCGCAGGCGGGCAGAGAGCCCGCCGCCTCGTGAGGCGAGGGGCCTCGCTTGCCGCATTCGGTAAGTTGCCAGATCATACCTGCCTTTGCGCCCCTTGCCTTTGAGTTGAGGACTTGTTCCAACCAACCTGCAAAGGGGCGCTCGGGCAATTTCGCATCCAGGTCGGAAGCAGGCGTCGCCTGCGCCAAAGACAATGCCTGCTTCTCGAACGAATCTATCTGCGGGGCGCCGACCATCAAGACCCACAAGACATTTGTGATCGCAAATAGCTTCAAAGTTGACATGGAGTTAGAAGTTGAGCTTCAGCCCGAGCTGGATGATGCGTGGATCATACGCCGAGGTGAATCCGGAGAACTGGCTTGCCGGTATCGCCGAATTGCCTTTGACGCGGACATCCGGAAACCTCGACGGATCGAGGATGCTCGTATTGGTTATATTATTCACTTCCTTGAAGTTGGTCCGGTTGAACAGATTGAAGGCGTCGAAGATGAATTCGAGTCCGAGCGGGCTATCTCCGCTGAATCGGATTTGCCGTCCTACCCTCAGATCAGTGGTGAAGAAATCCGGCCCGAGGAAGGTGTTGCGTCCTATCGCGAACGGGCGGTCGTTGTTTACGGTATCCAGGTTGACGTCGAATCCGGTGCGGATGTTGAAAGGGAAACCGCTGCGCGCCGTGATGATCGGCGAGACGTAAAAATTGGCGAGCGCCCGCTGGTACAACGAACTGCCGCTGAACGGACTTTCGAAGATCGCCGAGAGCGTCAGCCGATGACGCAAGTCGAAGGACGAAAGGCTGCGATCATCGCGAGCGTTGGTCGGATCCTGCGGCCCCTGCTCGAAGTTGATGTCGCTGGTATCGCTGATCGTTTTGCTGTAGGTATAAGATCCGATCACCTGGTAATGTTTGCTGAAGCGCTTGTTTAATGAAACCGTCGCGCCGTGATAGGTCGAACTGCCGGCTGACTCGAACAGGAAGCCAGACAATATCGTCGGGTCGACGCGTCCGGTCAATGACGGGCGCCCCAGCAGGTCCAGCATGGCCGGGTTGGGCAGCGCGTTGGCTTGCCGGAAACGGAGGAGTTTTATGCCGCGATTAAGCAGGTAGTTAATGGACAGGTTCCAGTCTTTGCCAAACTGGTGGTCAACGCCGACGCTGGCTTGAACGCTGTAGGGATTGACCAGATCATTAGCCAACTGCCCCACTATCCGGTTTGTTCCCGTTTGGCGCGTCAGGCCCAGCAGGTTCGTGAAGTCCGATTCCTGAATAGTACGGTTCGAGGGGAACGTCAGCAGCCCCTGATTGACCAGGCTCTGATAGAAGCAGACGGACGGAGGCAAGCCGGCGCCCGCGAGCGCGACTCCGCAAGGAGATGTCGGGGAAATCGGCGTCACGCGTGGATCGGCCGTGACGATAATGCTGCTGATCCCTCCATTTTTGAAGACGGTCGAGACAAACCCGACGCCAGTGGATACGGATTGGTAGTAGATGCCGCCGCCGCCGCGGATCACCGTTTTCCCGTTATTGAATGGGTCGTAAGCAAAGCCGAATCGCGGGCCGAAATTATCATTGTCGCGCGGCGTCCCCGGAGGCTGCACTTCGTAATCGTAGCGCAGGCCGTAGGACAGATACAGATTCGGTTTCACCTTAAAACCATCCTGAAGGTAAGTCCCTATAAGATATCCGCTGACCGATGTGTTCGGATTGCCGAAACCCTGGGTGATCGCGCGCGGAAAGCCGAAGTTGATCAACTGTGTGGTGGTCAACGGTTGCGTCGTAATTACCGGAACCAGATCGGGCCGTCCAAGGCCGCCCGCCGCGGTCGGAGTCGAAAGCGCCGCGACGAGTTGCGCCGCCGTTCCGGCGCCAAGCGACTGATCCAAAACCGCGCCGAGCGGTACGGGTAACTGCGAAAACTCTATGTTGCCGCCGAGAAAGACGGCGGTCGTGGTGCTTACTCTGTAGCGGCTGACATCGGCGCCGAATTTGATGTCATGCCTGCCGCGCGGCAAACTGAAATTGTCGATGAACTGCAGGCGCGGCACGTCTCGATCCGAAGGCAAAGTAAAGTCTCGTCCGAAGAAGGCGATGCCGTTTACCTGATAGCGAGGTCCGAACGGTTGCACGGGGTCGACGTTGTAGCTGTTGCGGCTGTATTGGGCTCGGAATTCATTCGACAATCCATTGCGGAAAAGATGCGTTTCGCCGAGAGCGACCGTGTTATCTCGACTTCCTATATCGTAGCCTCCAGAGGGCGCGACGAGGCCGCCGACGCCGATGCTGTTTTGACTGTTATTGGTCAGGCTGTATCGGAAGAAAATGAAATCCTGCTCGCTTAAACCATGATCGATGCGGACGCTGCCCGTGCTGGAATTCTGGAGTATGGGGAATACTCCGTTCGAAGAATTGAACATGTTGAATGTCATGCGGTTGGCCGGGAACGCGCCGAAGGCCGGCGGCGCGCCGTTCGGCGACGTCGTGAGCAGCGCCTGAAGTCCCAGCCCTTGCGCGGCGAGCTGCGGCGAGCCTGATCCGATCAGCGTATTGATCAAAGCCTGTTGACCCGAAGTCGGCTGCAGAACCGTAGGATCGGCCAGGAGTGTCGTGATCGCCGATTCGCGCCGGAACAGGCCTTCGTACGCCGCGAAGAAGAAGGTTCTGTCTTTCACGATCGGACCGCCGAATGTGAATCCGGGCTGGTTGCGCTTGAAGGGCGGATCCTTCGGCTGCCCGGTCGCGAAGGTGTTGCGCGCGTCTAGCCGTTCGTTGCGGAAATAGTTGTAGACGTTTCCGTGAAACTGATTCGCGCCGCTTTTCGAGACGATGTTGATGATGCCTCCGGCGGCGCGGCCGAATTCCGCGCTATATGCGTTGCGATTGATCTGGAATTCGTTCACCGCCTCCTGGCTGATGGTCGGGCGCACGCCGTTGCCGACGATGTCATTATTGTCCACTCCATCGATCTGGACGGTGTTGGCGCGCCCGTTCTGACCTGAGAATGAAAGGCCTGAAGTCGTGAGGGCCGTGACCTGGACGCTGGTGATCGCCGGGCTTTCCTCGATCACGCCCGGAGTCAGTCTGGCGAAGTCCAGAAAGTTGCGCCCGTTGATCGGCAGATTATTGATAGGCTTCTGAGTGATAGTCGAAGACTGGTGTGTGCGCTCAGGCTCGATCACCGGCTGGTCGGTCTCAACCGCCACTGAATCGATGACTCCGCCGCGCGATACCTCGAAGTTGAGCGGGTAAATCTCCCCGACCGTTAGCGTGATGCCTTTTTTGATCTGTGTGTTGAAGCCGTTGACTTCGATCTTCACTTCATACACGCCGGGAGGCAGAAGCGGAATGCGGTAGACGCCATTCGAGTCGCTGACGCCGTTGCGCGCCAGTCCGGTGGCGATGTTGATCGCCACGACAGTGGCGCCTGGCACGGGCGATTTCGATTGGTCTGAGACTGTTCCGCTCAAATCGGCGGATGAACTTCGCGCCTGCGCCAAAGCAGTCGATGCGCAAGCGCCGATCGCCATAATCAGGCATAAGGCTTTTACGATTTGCTTTAACAACATGTGACCTCCAAATTAGAATGAGCGTGGGAAGCGTAGTTGTTTTGACTACCCGAAAGCTGGCCGTTCTGTATTACGTAGTTATTCGTTATCCAGATGTTAAATAACGGTGGGGAGGTCCTCTACTTATGTTGTCGACACATGCCGGAGTCGTGTCAGGGGAAAACCTGTAGTCGGTTCAATGGGAGAGCGATTATTCTTTCCAGGCGCTTTTATTGAGGTACAGAAAAGAAAGTTTACAAATCGGGTTGATTGACAATGCCATTCCATTCACCGCAGAGGCGCGGAGAACGCAGAGAAAGCGCGGAGTCACTCTGCGTCGGCTCTGCGCGCTCCGCGCCTCCGCGGTGAAAAAGGTCTGCGCCAATCGTTATTCATCCTCGGCTCGAAGTTTGTAAACCAACTTACCTGATTCTCAATAAAATGGGGTTTGGGATAGACCCCTTCCGGCATATTTTCTGAGGAGCGAGTAGCTGAAATTTACTGGAACTAGAAATGGGGCGCGCCTCGTGGAGTTTGGGGGCTGGGAGATG
>DASUFM010000692.1:0-7237 GCA_036274535.1 Blastocatellia bacterium | reverse complement strand
CATATTTGGCGAACTGGTAAGCGTCGAAACGCTGGAAGGCGTCGGCCAGACCGAGTTTGAGCTGGCGAGGCAGCTTTGAGGGCTCGTTCGGTTTTTTGCCACGCTCTTTGAAGTAGAGCGCGACAGTGTCGGTGATCTGATCGGCCCGGGTGATTACTTTGCCGAGCACATCGCGGACCTGTTTCTTATGCTCTGGATATTTGAGCATTTGGACCGCGATCCAAAGTGGAACGTGTCGAAGCTTCTGCTTCTCCCGCGCCTCCGTCGCAATCTCCGCGACTTTGTCCGGCTCTACATGCGGAACCAGGGCGGCGATATTCTCCGCTCCCTTTGCGCCAGACTCATACGCCAGGTCTTCCCAAAGCAAACAGGCCATCACGGCTCGCCGCAACAACCCTTCCGCATCCTGCCGGGCAGCAATGGCGCCGAAGCCTCCGGCGACCCGCCCAGCCTTATAGTCAAGTCGGCCATCCGCGCCTTTGCGATTAAATTTCGCCATAGCCTCTCCGGAAAATAGAAAAGGCAGACTCCAAAGAGCCTGCCTTGCCAAAATCTGACGGGAAAAATCGACAGCGGTACGTAAGCGCTCTGCCACTGAGCTACCGGCATCGTTTGAAGCCGGGCAGGATTCGAACCTGCGACCTCTCGCTCTTTAGGCGAAGTAACCGCAATCTGCGCCACGTCAGAAAATTTATCTGCGAGGAAGGATCGGTTACGGCAAGGCCAAAAGCCTGAAGCCATACAATAGCTCCGAAGTAACCGTAGTCCGCGCCACCGCAGAAATTGCAAGGCGGGAAAGATCGACTACGGAACGGTTTCGATATAAGTCGAAGTAACCGTAGTCTGCGCCACGCCTCGAGTTAAAGAACAACAAAGCCGGGCGCGGATTGTATGATCGGTTATATTCTCTGTCAATCTCTATCGCGCGGTAACGGCTTGGCGGTTAGTGGCGGGAGAAGGTCAAGGCAGCGCTACCAATTGACGAGGGGCGCGATCACGGCGGCAAATTCGGCGGGCTCGACAGGCTTGGCGATCACCCGGGCCGCTGGCTTCGATTATATGTTATCGGCGAGAAGTCCCGAATAGCGACGGCAAAATTACCCCCTTGACCTTAAAGTTACTTGAAGCTTTAAGATGCGACTCGTCAACGGACAAAGAGAAAGGAGACCGCATGTTCCGCATCGGAGAGTTTTCTAAGATTGCCCAGGTACCTGGCAGCCTGTTGCGTTATTACGATGAAATCGGGCTGCTCAAGCCTGCGCACATAGATCAATGGACTGGCTATCGCTACTACAGCGCGAAGCAACTGCCGCGTTTGCATCGCATTCTCGCGTTGAAAGAGCTGGGGCTGACATTGGAGCAAATTACGCGGCTGGTGGAAGAAGAAGTCTCCGCCGCAGAAATTCGTGGGATGCTGACTCTGAAAAAAGCGCAGGTCGAGCAGACCGTGCAGGAAGAAATGACGCGGCTCCGTTCGCTCGAAGCGCGGTTGCAGGTGATCGCTGATGAAGTCCGATCGGCCTATGACATCGTGATTAAAAGCGTGCCGGCGCTGAACTATCTTTCAGTACGCGAGGTTTTACCCGGCCCCGCCGCGGCGCTGAACATAATGAAGGATCTGCTGCAAGCGCTGCCGCGCCAGATCGAACGCGAGGCGCTGGGTCATTTTATGACGGTCGTTCATTCGGAAACGCTGGAAAGTGATCGGCTCGATATTGAACTGGGGGCGGCTTTTCTGGGGGCGAACGATCTGACGGTCAGCCTGCCGAGTGAACGAATTTTGCGAGTGCGGCCCCTGCCAGCGGCGCCGACCATGGCGACCGTTGTGCGCGTGGGCGGGTTTGAGCAGAGTTGTGGCTGTTATGGCGCCATCGGGTCATGGGTCGAGGGTAACGGTTATCGCATCAACGGCCCGGGGCGAGAAGTATTGATCCAGCCGCCGCGCGGCGAACTGCTCGACGAGATGGTCACTGAGATTCAATTCCCTGTCGAAAGAGATCAGCGCGCGACCGCCGGCTGATCTGTATTTTCACTTTAGCAATCAATCATCAGGCTGTTCGGTAAGCGAGCCGAGAGGATCAGTGCGCCCGCCTGTGGCAGGCGCGTGTCCGACGGAATAGGCTATCGAACCGCCGCAAAGAAAGGAAAACGTAATCATGTCGAAATTCACCGTACACACCATCGAATCCGCCCCTGAAGCTTCCAAGCCAGCGATGCAAAAGCTGAAAGACAGCGTCGGATTGATACCGAATCTGGCGGCCGTTATGGCTAATGCTCCGGCGCTGATTGAAGCTTTTGTCGCAGTACGCGCCGCTTATCAGAGCGGTTCGCTGAGCGCGATTGAGCGCGAAGTCGTGTCAATCACCAATGCGGTGGCGAACAACTGCGTGTATTGCGTGGCGGCGCATTCAACCTTCGCCCAAATGGCCAACACGCCGCCGGACGCGCTGGCGGCGTTACGCGCCGGCAAGTCGCCCGCTGATCCACGGCTGAAAGCGTTGAGCGATTTCTCACGCAATTTGACGACCGCGCGCGGACAGATCGGCGAAGCGGACTTGGAAAGGTTTATCGCGGCTGGTTTCACTGCGGCGCAAGCGCTTGAGGTCGTCGTGGGCGGAGCGGTTTCGCTGCTGGCCAACTACACGAATCATCTGGCGCATGCGCCACTGGATGAATTCCTGCAACCACAGGCATGGAAGGCTTCCGCTTAACCCTGGATTGATGGCCAGGGGAGGTAACAGGCTCTGACGCCGTCGATGCGATGCGCCTCAATCCAGGACGGATCGGTTTTCGGAATGTTATCGCGCCTGGTCATCGTCGGTCGATGTTGGCGTAGGCTAGATCAGGCCACACAAGATTGGTACACCGATTCAGCGCCGCGACCGGTAGGGAGCGTTATCCAGGCCGCCTGCGACGCTCCCTACCGGTCGCGGTACTGACCTAATCTTGCCTGGTCTGATTTAGGCCAGGCGCCAACATCGACCAGGTCAGATTCATGGGTTGGACTGATCTGACATTAAGCCGTAGCCGAGCAGCGCCAAGTTCGCGCCATTCGATTGATCCTCCGCCGCCATGAACAAACGCCCACGCGCCGGTTGCGCGCGCTTCTGTCCACGGCCGCTTTCAGCGGCGTCGCCGTTTGAGCTTATGGCCGACCTTGACGATGGCTTCGATGGCGGGGACGAGTTCGTGCCCGAGATCGGTCAACGAATACTCGACCGTTGGCGGTGAAGTCGGCTCGACGTGACGCGACAGGATGCCGTCCGCTTCCAGCTTCTTGAGCCGCGCGGTGAAGACTTTGGGCGATACGCCCGGAATATCCGACATCAATTCGCTGAACCTTCTTGGCTCGAATCGCAGATACCAGATCACGTTCGGTGTCCAGGCCCCGCCCAACAAGCGCATGCAGGCGGTCAATGGACATTCTTCAGGTGGCGAATTCACTTTCGATTTGCGGCGTTTGATAGGCATGGACGCTCCTTTTCAGCGGTTGGACTACTTTCCAAATGGTAACTTCAAAGTTGCTTACCGAAGGTAAGTTTATACCCCGACGAAAGCCTGATCAAGTATAATCGCGGCGTAGTCGAATTTCGCTACGACAATCATTTGAGAAGGAGCATAAACCATGAAAACCCGGAAAATAGCTATAGTCACAGGCGCCTCCAGCGGCATCGGCCTGGGTCTGACCAAGGCTTTGATCGCTCGCGGCTACCGCGTCGTCGCCAATTCCAGACGGATTACCCAGGCGGGAACGCTGACGCCGTCCGACGACCTGACCCTGGTGGAGGGCGATATTGCCCTGCCTGAAACGGCGCATAACGTGGTGGACGTTGCGCTGCGGAATTTTGGCGGCGTTGATCTGCTGGTCAACAACGCGGGCATCTTCATTCCCAAGCCGTTTACGGAGTATGCGGCGGAGGATTTCGACCGTTTGATCGCCACCAATCTGACGGGCTTTTTTTACGTGTCGCAACAGGCTGTGCGGCAAATGCGCAAGCAAGGCAGCGGCCACATCGTGAACATCACGACGACGCTGGCCGACCAGCCGATTGCCGGCGTCGCAGCCGCGTTGCCGGTGTTGACCAAAGGGGGACTCAATGCCGTGACGAAGGCGCTGGCGTTGGAATTCGCCGCCACAGGCATTCGCGTCAATGCCGTCGCGCCGGGCATCATTGACACGCCGATGCACCAGCCGGAATCGCACGATTTCCTGAAAACGCTGCATCCGATCGAACGCATCGGCACGGTCGCGGAAATCGCGGATGCCGTTTTCTATCTGGACGAAGCGAGCTTCGTCACCGGCGAAGTCCTGCACGTGGACGGTGGCGCGCACGCCGGAAAGTGGTAAGGCGCAACCCGTAAAGAGAAGGCGCAACCCGAAAAGTGATGGATGAGCGGGGGCGATCCCGTTCATCCGTCCGTCATAATCATCCAGGCGACACAGGAGAACCGTTATGCCTTATGTTCACATTCAGGTCACGCGCGAAGGCGTCAGCGCCGAACAGAAAGAAGAACTCATCCGTGGCGCGACCGATTTGCTGGCGCGCGTGCTGAGCAAAAATCCGGCGACGACGTTTGTCGTCATCGAGGAAGTGGAGACGGACAATTGGGGCGTGGGCGGCCAATCTGTCACCAAACTGCGGCGTCAGGAACGTGAAACGGCTGGGTGGAAATCGTAATGACGCGGCGCGCGCCTGGCGGTCAAGACGAAAACCTTCAAGGAAATCTACATTAAGAATCACCGGCTGTCTGCTTCAGCTTTAACTATTTATGAGACGGCTCCTAGGCTTTCAAATTGTTCTGAATGGCATTTATGCAGGTTCAACAGGCTTGACCCATTGCCAGTCCAGCATGTGCAGAGAAGGCCAATGATTGAAGAGAAAACTGCCAAGCGTATAAACCCTGCCAGGCGAGAGCGCCTGAACAAAGGCTGGCCGATCAAGGTCTACACCTATAAATGCTGGCCGCAAGAAAAGCCGCCCCAGGCGCTCTGGGACACGGCGCATGAAATGCGGCGGCTGTGGAATGACTTCACGGCGATCTTTCGGAAGATCCTCGCTGACGATAAGAAGGACGAAGCCGGCAAGCCGCTGCTCTCGAAAGAAGAGCGTGCGATTCTCTGGGCGCCGATCAACACGAAACCTCTGCGTGAGATCGCCAAGCAGCGCAAGGAAAAGCTCGATGCGGGCTGTCGTGAGGCTATCGTCGTTCGCTTTTTGACCACGGTCGGTAACTGGCGCAAGAATCCGTCCCGGTTTGGCCCACCACGATTTCAACAGGCCGATGAGATGAATGCGATCAACATTCCTCTCGTCTATAACGACGGTAAATCGGCGGAGTGGCTGATTGGTGGCGAGGGCACATCCTCCGTCCGTGATACGCGCGACCTCAAGATCAAAGCGCCGGAAGAGTATTTGAACAACGGCCATTTCTGCGTGGGCATTACACGAGAGCGATTGAACCTGCACATCGCATATGGCGGCCGCTCCGGCCGGAAGAAATATTATTTACCCGCCGGATGTCGTATCAAGCAGGTCGCGTTGTGTGGCAGGCGGGATTCAGCGTTCAGTTGGACATGGTCGTTTCAAGTCAGACTGGAACATCCGCCCGAGCCTGCTCGCCAACCCACTGGCCGGGTCTGCGGCTGGGATTCCGGCGGCTGGCGACTGATGAAAGGCTACATACGTCTGGGCGTGATCGCGGACAACGCTGGTCATTTCTACGAACTGATGGTCCCGCTGGCAATCGCCGCCAGTCGGAGATTGCAGCGGGAGAAAGAGCACTGCCTCAAACAGGGCTGGGAGTATAGTAAGCCGATAACCTTTGACGACGCTGAAGCCCTCGACGCGCGTTATGGCGCGACCCTGGAAGACTGTAAGACGCAAGTGCGTAAAATCTTCGAGGAAGAGAAAGAGAACTGGCCATCCGATGCCAGAAAGATAATGTCAGGGATCATGAAGATGCGCAATACGGGCCTGCGACGATTGCGCCGCAAACTCGAACCGATCGAAAGCGAAGCCAAACGAACAATTGACGATTGGGCTGCCGAGGCCGCGAAGATGAACGAGACGATCCGCGCCTTCGAGATTCATGCCGATAACGCCAAGCGAGATGCATATCGCCAAATCGCCGCCTGGTTGAAGGCGTTTGACATTATTGCTTGGGAGGGCGATCTGAGCATCAAGCAGATGGCCGAACAAGCTGGCAGGAAGAAACAGAAGCGTAAAGAGGCGCACGAAGAGATAGCTCAATGGCATGTGCGCACGCCAGAAGAGCGACAGCTTGAAGCTTCACAAAAATACCGACAGATCGTCGGCCAACACCGATTACGAGTTTTCGTGAAGCAGCTGCATGAATCACGGCTCCAGAACGAGAAGGCTGCCTATTCTACGCAGACCTGCCCGGAGTGTGGCGGAACCATAGCGTCGGGTCGCAAGCTCATGCTCGTGTGTGAAAACGGTCATACCAGGGATCAGGACGTAGCTGCTGCTCTCCACTTTCTCAATAAGATAGAAGGCGTCGCAAGTATCACGGCTCCGCCTGTTGAAATTCCGGCACATTTGCGCCCCTACTTGCGCGTTATGGATGCAAGTGAAGTCAGGCTTGGGCTTGCTGAAAAGCGGTGATTGCAGGCTGGTCGTGCGAATGCGCACGGCACGTTTCTTCATAAGTCTCCGTCGAAAGGAAAGCCCGCGTGATTGCAGGCTGGTCGTGCGAATGCGCACGGCACTCACCGCGCAGACCGAAGCGATCGCGCTCAATAAGTGATTGCAGACTGGTCGTGCGAATGCGCACGGCACAAAGCAGCGTCGTATAAGCATAAAAAGGCAAAGCTCGTGATTGCAGACTGGTCGTGCGAATGCGCACGGCACGTGATCTGAATGTTTCATTTAGCCGACAATTTGTGTGATTGCAGACTGGTCGTGCGAATGCGCACGGCACTTCAGCCAGCGCCATGCCAACGCCGCCAAGCCCAGTGATTGCAGACTGGTCGTGCGAATGCGCACGGCACGAAAACAAACCCAGGAAAGTCAGAGATAATGCGATGTGATTGCAGACTGGTCGTGCGAATGCGCACGGCACATTTTGAAATCCACAAACCCGTTGACGCCAGCCAGGTGAGATGGTCACGGTTTGACGGACACCAGTGTGGCTTAGAAAATAAGCGACACGACCATGAAAAAAAGACCATCCAACCCATCTGCCGGGCAGGCTAAAACGGCTCGGCGCAAATATG
>DASUFM010000691.1:0-3083 GCA_036274535.1 Blastocatellia bacterium | reverse complement strand
ACTCGATCAACGCGAGCCGCCGAGCGCTTCATGAGCGCCCAGACGATCCGTCCGCCGGACAGTTTCTGCTGGCGGCTTACGCGAAGAAACTCGACCTGATGCAGGAAATCGCGATGAAGTGAAAAGACGATCAATGTAGAGGGATGTCCAACAGATGAAACCCTGTGAACCCAGATTTCAGATTTCAGATTTCAGATTTCAGAGTTCAGCCTGCCTCCTTATGGCCCTTTTTGTGTTTGGGGCCGCGGCGCAATCGGCCGGCCAGTCGCGTGAATTGGGTGAAGTGCACGAGACCTATGATCTGGCGCCGGGCGGCGTCGTCTCCGTCAATAATACGAACGGCTACATCCGCGTCACAAGCTGGAACGAGGACCGGGTCAGGGTGGACGCCGTCCAACGAGATAGGCGAGATAGGCGAGATAGGCGAGATAGGCGAGATGGGCGAGATGGGCGAGATGAAGACGCCGGCCGGGTCGAGATACGAGTTACGCCAGGCCCTGGTCGAATTGACATCCGCACGATCTACCCGCGAGGCGGGAGGAACCGTCTGGCGGTCGATTACGACCTGAAAGTTCCTCGCGGGGCGGTGTTGAACTCTCTGACGACGACCAGCGGCGAAATCGAGGTCTATGACCAGGTCGCCGGAGTCGTCGCTAACTCCAGGAGCGGTCCCATCACCGTGCGAGAAGTCGCTGGCGACGCCGCGCTGTCATCCACCGCCGGAGAGATCACCACCGGCCGCATTGCGGGATCGCTGACCGTTACCGCCACGGCCGGAAATCTGGTGATCGGCGAAGTAGCGCGATCGTTCAGCGCGCGCTGCAATAATTGCAATATCAGCGCGCGTGGAATGCGCAATGACGCGACGGTTCGAACCGCCAACGGTTCGATCGAACTCGATCGCATCGGCGGACGAGTCAACGCCGAGACGGCAAACGGCAGCATCAGGATCAACGACGTGGGCGGGGACGTGATCGCCAAAAGCTACTCCAATTCGATCACGATTACTAAAGCGCGCGGTTTTGTCACGGCGGACTCGCTCAGCGGAGACGTCATCGTTCGAGGCGCCGGCGCCGGCGTTCGCGCCAGCGCCGTCAGCGGATCCATCGAAATCAGTGATTCCAAAGGCCGCATAGAAGTGGACGCCGCCAACGGCGCCATTACGCTGAATAACATTGACTGCAAAGACGTCTCGGCGAAAACCGCCAACGGCGAGGTGCTGTTCTCGGGCGGATTTTATGAAAGCGGGCGCTACCTGTTTTTCAGCGCCAACGGCAACGTCGTTCTGACTCTGCCTCCTGAAAGTAATTTCAACCTGGTGATCAAAAGCGACATCGGATCCATTAATACCGAATTCCCCCTGAAACTCGAACCCGGAGCGCAACTGGGAGGCCGCGGCCCGATCGCCGGCGTGGTCGGCAAGGGCGGGGCCGACGTGCAGGCTGGCGCCGCCAACGGGGCCGTTCATATAAAAAAAGCCAAACAATAGACGGATCGGGAGCAGGGAGTAGGAAAGGAGAGACAAGGAGAATAAAATTTCTTTTCCCCTTGTCCTCCTTTCTCCTTTTCTCCTTGTCTCCCTCTCCTGCTCCCAAGTTTTTTTGGAACTTTTTGGCCGCCACGCTGTCTTTACGTAACTGTGGATAAGTCGCCGCGTGTTCCTGCTTACCAGACTTTAGTCTGGTCACACGAATTGTTCTGATATACGATTGCAAGGCGCTCTTATTCTGACGTTCTTTGTCTTGTAACCCCTGTACATTTACTGGAACTTTACCCTTGCCGACTCGTAACTAGCGGTGTCGAACTCCAAAATACTTTTGCGTAAAGTTGTTGCTGCGCGAGGTTGATATGAGCTTGATACCCCAAAAAAAAAATATATTCCCTGATCTAACTCGGCGGTTAAAATCACCCTGTTTCAGTTTTGAAACTCGATAATCCCGGAAACGGACACCCCGATAGTTTCCCTGGTCAAAGCCGCTTGATCAAATTCACCATTTGCAACACTTAAGTTGTTGGCCGGCATTGGCATAGCAATTGTTCTTAGCAAGATCAGATTCGACGGTAAATCAAATATTAAATGTTTGGTAGTTGGAAACATCAACTCAACTAAGTAAGGAAACTCAGGTAGATAACTGAGGGAGGTAGGAAAAAAATGGCCACTGAAGCAGTAGAAAAGGCGCTTGAGCGCCCATCCTTGAAACCACGCCCGGCGTTGAGCCTGGTCGGAACTCCGCGGGCGCTGCCTTTGGACAATTATGATTGTTTTATCGGCGTGAGCGTGAATGTCTCGGCGCTCAAGCAGTTCATCAGTGTGCAGGCGATGGCGCACACTCCGACCTTGATAATCAGCGAGAGGGGGCTGAGACAGGAGCAGGTCGCGCGGGCGCTGCATAACGCGAGCGAGAATTCGGCGCAGCCCTTTTTCGCAGTCAACGCGCACAGCCTGGACAGCGACGCGCTGCATAACCTGTTATTCGGGACTCGCGGGATGATTGAAACCTGCGGGCGCGGAACGATCTATGTCAACGAATTGACCCGCCTGCCGGCGCTGTTGCAGCAGCGCTTCGCCGCTCATATCGAAGAGCAGCGCTGGCGAGCCAATGCGGGCAGATATCAGGGGCCGCGACTGATCTTCGCGACCGAATGGAATCCGTCCGAGATTAAGGCCGAGAATAGAATCGCATACGGCCTGGTTGAAATGTTGCGCCCGTCCGGGTTCACGATCAAGCCACTGCGGGAACGGAGTGAAGACATTCCTTATCTGGCCAGGCGTCTGGCGGAAAGAATCGCCAAGCGCCTGGGCAAAGGCTCGCACGAAATCACTCCCGGCGCGCTGAAGATGCTTTCGGATTATTCGTGGGAAGGAAACATTGACGAACTCGAAGCCGCGTTGGAAAGCGCCATCAGCGCGACCCAGCCGCTCCTGATCGACGAGTCACTGCTACCTTCGCGGATCCGCTACGCGGCGTTGAAATCGATCCCGTCGAGCGGGATCGAACTGCCGAAGATGGTTGATGATTTCGAACGCGGCCTGATCGATACCGCGCTTCGCCAGACCAACAACAACCAGACCAAAGCCGCCG
>DASUFM010000690.1:0-5159 GCA_036274535.1 Blastocatellia bacterium | reverse complement strand
GAACGCCTACGATTTCAATCGCGACCGCGCGGTCTCCGATTTCGACATCAAACACAACTTCACTTCGAGCTGGAGCTACGATCTGCCGTTCGGCAAAGGCAAATGGATCGGCGGCTCCGTCGGCGATGTGGCCGACAAATTCATCGGCGGATGGCAACTGAGCGGGATTCTGCTTCTGCGTTCGGGACTGCCGTTCACCGTCAATCAGTCGACGAACCTGCAATCTACCGGCGCTGGCAACCGCCCGAACCGTGTCGGATCGGGCAAGCTCGACAATCCGACGATCGATCGCTGGTTCGACCTGAGCGCCTTCACGCCGACGGCGGACAATACGGGAACCTATGGCAATTCCGGGCGCAACATCCTGCGCGCCCCGGGACAGACGAACGTCGATATCTCGCTGGTCAAGAACACGCGCTTCGGCGAGCGTTTCGAACATCAGCTCAAATTCGAGTTCTTCAACGCCTTCAATCACGCCCAATTCGCCGCGCCCGGCAACACTATAGGCAATGCGAGCGCGGGCGTGATTTCCAGCCTGCTCTTCGGCGCGACGGCGCGCCAGATCCAGATAGCCATGAAGCTCAGGTTCTGAAGAATAGGACAGATGGGACAGATGGGACAGATGGGACAGATGGGATTAATACTATCCGTCTTATCTGTCCTATTTGTCTTATATGTCCTATTCTTACTTCAAAGAATCATTTTTACCTGGAGGAAAAAATTTAATGTCGAATTCGACGCCGAAGCGCCCAAGGCAGGAAGATCTGCGCAATACTCTGCAAAACGCCTTTGATTTCGCCCAAAGGCAGACGTTATCGCTGCTGCAAAAATATCCATCCGATTATTATCCGATGTACACCGCCGGGGGGAAATTCGGTCAGGACCGCAAACGCTGGACGCACTGGTGCGACGGTTTTTATCCGGGCCTGATGTTCGTCTTCGCCGAAGCGACCGGGGATGACGCATGGCTGGAGAGGGCGATCGCTTACACGACGCCGCTAGAGAAGCGGCAATACGACCGCGCCGTTCACGATCTGGGCTTTCTCTTTCTTTCGACGCACCTGCGCTGGCTGGGTCTTGGCGGCCCCAAAGAACGCATAGAGTCGTTGTTGATTCAGGCGGGCAGGACAATGGCCATGCGATTTATGGAGCGAGGCCAGTACCTGCGATCCTTCGTCGAACCCGCTTCGCTTTTCATAGACATCATGATGAATGTCGGCGTGATCTTTTACGCCGGGCTCGAGACTGGCGACGAGCGGCTGCTGGATGTCGCGCATAAACATTGCCAGACGACGCGGCGCACGCTTGTGCGGGGCGACGGCTCCACTTCGCACGAAGCGATGTTCGATCTGGAGACCGGGCAATGCCTGCGCCAATCGACGCATCAGGGTTACCGCGGCGACTCGTGCTGGAGCCGCGGCCTGGCCTGGTCGCTCTACGGCTTTACGCGTTCGTACTTGCAGACCGGCCGTGCGGAGTATCTGGAAACGGCGATGCTGAACGCCGGCTATTACCTGGAGAACACGCCCCCGGACGGCGTCACGCCGTGGGATTATGACGCGCCGGAAAGCGGCCCGCTTTCGCGATCGCAGGTGGACACTTCGGCCTGCGCCATCGCCGCGTCCGGATTGCTGGACCTGGCCGGCGTCGCGCCAGACGGCGTCAGGTCGCGGGCCTATAGAGATTTCGCGCTGACGACGCTCGGCGCGCTCTCCGAAAAATATCTGGGCAGCCTGACGCCGGGCTTTGAAGGCATTTTGAACGGCGGCGTCTATCACATACATAAAAACCTGGGCGTTCACGAGGCCGTCATGTTCGGCGAATATTTCTTCGTCGAAGCGCTTCACAAAGCGCTGAAGACATTGGGCCGCCGCGCGACGCCGCAAGCCGTGAAGCCTTATCCGGAAGATTCGCTGCCCGCCTGGGCGCGCAACTGGCAGGACGGGCCGACCGAAGAAGAGATGCCCGCGCCTACAGGTGTCAGGTAACAGGTGTCAGTCAGGCATTAACTAATTCTAGAGCCTGGAACCTGACACCTGACACCTGACACCTGACACCTGACACCTGACACCTGACACCTATGAATAATCGACCTGTTTCTCTTGTGACCGGCGCGGGACGCGGCATAGGGCGCGGCATCGCCGTCGAGCTCGCGAAGCTGGGCCATGCGGTAGTAATCAATTACGCCGGCAACGCCGGCGCGGCCGAAGAATGTCTGCGGCTGGCGCGCGAAGCCGGCGGCGACGGCGTCATCGCGCAGGCGGACGTTTCCGTCCCGGCCGACCGCGAGCGGCTCGTAAAGGAAACTCTCGGCGCTTACGGGCGCATAGATCTCCTGGTCAATAACGCCGGCGTCGCGCCGACGCTGCGGGCCGACCTGCTGGAGGCGAGCGAAGAGTCCTTCGACCGCCTGATCAATATCAACCTGAAAGGGCCGTACTTTCTGACTCAGATCGTGGCGCGGCAAATGATCGAACAGGTACAACGCGGCGACCTGAGCGCCTTCGGGTTACCCCGCATAGTCACGATCACGTCAATCTCCGCCTACACCGCTTCGGTCAATCGCGGTGATTACTGCGTGGCCAAGGCGGGGCTGGCGATGATGACGGCGCTTTACGCCGCCAGGCTGGCCGAATACGGCATCAACGTTTATGAGATACGCCCCGGCGTCATCGCCACCGACATGACCGGCGCCGTGAAGGAAAAATACGACCGCTTGATCGAACAAGGCGCATGGCCCATCCGCCGATGGGGACAGCCGGAAGACGTCGGGCGCGCAGTGGCGGCCATCGCGCGCGGCGATCTTCCCTATTCGACCGGTGAAGTAATCAATATAGACGGCGGTTTCCACCTGCGAACTCTTTGATTGGGTCATGGATTCTCCGAAGAGGCTGCCGGCGCGGCGTGATCGCATTCATTTTTAAAGACCGTCGTCACGTTGCGTAACGAATATATTCTTCACTACGTAATTATTATTTGAGAGAGGAAGAAGGCCCCGCATTCTCATGCTCATCATAAGAACAAACCGGCGAATCGCGCCAAACGAACCATCATTTGTTGAGGAGACTAGAAACTTTTATGTCACGTTCACGACTTGTATTTTTGTTGCTCTCATCATTGGCCGTGGCTTTTCCACTTGCCACTGGGTTCACTTTCAATAACGCGCCCGCGCGCGGTTTTCTGCTGGTGGCCAACAAGGGAGATCAGAGCATCGGCGTCATTGATCCCGTAACCGGCCAACAAGTCGCCGCCGTCGCGGAAGGCGGAGTGACAGCCCACGAAGTCATCGCTTCGCCGGACGGCAAACTGGCCTATGCGCCGATTTACGGCGATTCGGGCGTCGGCAAACCGGGCAGCGACGGCGGCAATCTGGTCGTCATAGACATCGCCGCGCGCAAGATTGTCGGCAATCTTGATTTCGGCAAAGGTGTGCGCCCGCATTGTCCGATCTTCGGGCCGAAAGACGGCTTGCTTTACGTGACGACCGAGTTGGAAAACTCGGTCACAGTGATTGACCCGCGCACGTTGAAGATCGTCGGCGCGGTCCCCACCGGGCAGGCGGAATCGCACATGCTGGCCATCACTCGTGACGGGAAGCGTGGATATACGGCCAATGTCGGCCCCGGCACGGTTTCGGTTCTCGACATGGAAGCGCGCAAGACGATTGCGATCATTCCGATTTCAAAGAATACGCAGCGCATTGCGCTTTCGGTGGACGACCGTCTGGCCTTCACGGCGGATCAAACCAAACCACAGTTGGCCGTGATTGACACGGCGACAAACAAGATTAAGACCTGGATACAGTTGCCTGAAGCGGGCTACGGCGCGGCGCCGACGCCTGACGGCCGATGGCTGATCATCGCCTTGCCGAAAGCCAACAAAGTGGCGGCGATTGATCTGAAGACGCTGCAGGTCGCGCATACATTCGACGTCCCGAGCGCGCCGCAGGAAACGCTTGTCCGCCCCGACGGCAAAGAGGCTTATGTTTCCTGCGACGCCAGCGGCAAAGTCGCCGTTCTCAATCTGGTGGATTGGAAAGTGGATAAAGTGATCACCGCCGGCAAAACGGCGGACGGCCTGGCCTGGGCGCCGCTGAAGTAACGCCAGGCGACGCGGGCGCGAACATCTTTCAATTCATTGCATTCAGCATGCCGCAGAGCCGGCATGCGCTTCTATTAATTTGCCCACGCTGAGCCTTCACGATATCCTGCTATGGGACGGATAGTTCCGTCCAGAATTTGACAATGGGCGCAATCCGCGCCATCCTTGCCGACTTCAGAGGTGGTTAAGTAGTGGGATGATACCGAATGTCTTCAGGGTCGCTGAGCTCGAAATAGCGTGAAAAGATTGATTTCCAGCGCGGTTTTGATTACGATTTTCCGCCTTCCCCCGATCGCCTAAACTGTTTGACTTAAGAATACCTTCTGTAATTATCCATTGCATTCCCCATCTGCAAGGGAGGAGGCGAATACAAATATGAACTCTAATGAAATTAAGAGACTGCGGCCATTTGCTCCATTGGTTATGGCCTGTGGTTTGGCGCTGTTGTTTGCGACGCCGGATGTTTTCGGTCAACAACCGACATCCAAAAACACGATCAGGCCAAATGTAAACATACAATCCGTTCCGAACGGCGCGAAGGTCAAGTTCAGGGGTGTGGTCCTTACCCGTGAAGCCGATACGTTTACGATACGCGACCGGAATCGCACGGATTATCAGGTGCTTCTGACTGGCAATACGAGCGTCAAAACTTACGGAAGCTTGCTTCGCTTCGGCAGAGGCAAGAGATACGCGGAGACTGACCTCCTGCGCGGGCTGATCGTGGAAGTAGAGGGACGCGGTAACTCGCAGGGATTGCTCGTGGCCGATAAAGTCAGGTTTAATGAATCGGACCTGCGGGCCGCGATTACGACCGACACGCGCGTCAACCCCGTCGAAGAGAATCAGGAGCGCCTGTCAGGACAAATGGATGAGCTGGCCACTATCGCCGCCGAGACCAGAAACGAAGTGCGCGCGGCTAATGAACGCATCACGTCCCTGGACGATTATGACGTGGAGGAAAGCGCGACTGTGAACTTCGCCTTGAACAGCGCGGCGCTATCGCCACAGGCCAAGCGGCAACTCGACACCCTGGCGCAGAAAGCGCTCACCGCCAAGTG
>DASUFM010000689.1:0-9837 GCA_036274535.1 Blastocatellia bacterium | reverse complement strand
GAGCTGGACTTGAAGACGCTGCCCGTAAGCGAAGTGATGACGAAATACCCCGAAACGATCGAAGAGAGAGACCCGATCCGGGTGGTCATCAATAAAATGGCTGTAGGCGAATATCGTCACGTGCCGATCGTCAGAGACGGCAAGCCAGTCGGCATCATCTCCGCCAAAGCGGTCGCCAACTATATTCTCAAACATAGCGGCCTCGATTTTTAACCGCCAGGAGGATTTCACAATGTCAATCGCGGCTAAATTGAGTGAAGTCGAAATCCGCCGTCTCTCGCTGCGCCAGCCGGCGATTGTCGAGCGCGACGCGAGCATCCGCGAGACGGTCGAAGCGATGAAAGCCAGCCGTTTAGGCTGTGCGATGGTCTGCGAGCAGGGCAAACTCGTCGGGCTGTTCACCGAGCGCGACCTGCTCAACAAGGTAATCGGCGAATCTGTCAGTTACTCGACTCCGGTCGATCAAGTGATGACCTTCGGTCCGGCGCATTTGAACATGGACGATTCCGTCTATTCCGCAATGCGGCTGATGCGAGAAGGCGATTATCGCAACGTCCCGCTGGTGGACGCTCAGGGCGCGGCGGCCGGCGTGGTCACTGTCCGCGACCTTGTCTCATACTTCGCCGAACATTTTCCGAAAGAGGCTCTCAACCTCCCGCCCGATCACGGCCAGCTGATGCTGAGCGCGGAGGGAGCGTAGCGAATTTAAACTTATGTCCATACTTTCAGACATCATCAACGTAGCTAAAGAAGTGGTCGAGGTGGCGCGCACCACCGCTCAGGGAATGAGCGTCACCTTCAGCCACATCCCCACCAGAAAAGAGACGGTCCAATATCCCGATGAGCCGGTGCAGATTTATCGCCGGTTTCGTGGCGAGCATTTTCTGGACGTGAATGAAGACGGCAAGGAGAAATGCGTCTCGTGTTTCCTCTGCGCCGCGGCCTGTCCGGCTGACGCCATCTACATCGAAGGCGCCGAAGACCGGCGCCCTTACGCCGAACGCATCGGGCAGGACCATCGCTACGCCAAAATCTACCAGATCGATTACGGCCGATGCATTCTCTGCGGCTTCTGCGTGGACGCATGTCCGACCGACGCCATCAACCACGGCCACAATTTCGAGTGGGCCGTTTACACGCCAGGAGAAATGGTCAAAGACAAGGAATTCCTCCTTGCCAACAAATGGCGCGAGCCCGACGTCTTTCCCAACGATAAGCAAAAAGCCCTGGCCGCCAGGCAGAAACAGGAAAAGCTCAATATCACGCTGAAATAGAAGACGGAGGGACAGAGGGAAGGAGGGACAGAGGGAAGATGAGATTCCATCTCTCCCTCTCTCTGTCGCTCCTTCCCTCTGTCCCTCTGTCTCTTGCACTGACCAATGAATAAGCATCGGATAGCCGTCATCGCGGGCGACGGGATCGGCAAGGAAGTGATTCCTGCGGGGTTGAGCGTGTTGCGCGCGGCCGCCGGCGCCTGCGGCTTTGAGATCGAAACCGAAGACTTCGACTGGGGCTGCGATTATTACCTGCGAACCGGGCGGATGATGGACGATGACGGACTGCGGCGTTTGCAGGATTTCTCCGCAATATACCTCGGCGCGATCGGAGATCCGGCGCGAGTGCCCGATCACATCAGCCTGCGCGACCTGCTGATCAAAATCCGCCAAAACTTCGATTTATACATCAACCTGCGACCGATCAAGCTGCTCGCCGGGACGCAAAGCCCGCTGCGTGACAAGGGCCGCCAGGAAATCGATTTCGTCTGCGTGCGCGAAAATTCCGAGGGCGAATATTGCGGCTGGGGCGGACGCCTCAAGCAGGGGTCGCCTGACGAGGTCGCAGAGCAGACCGTCGTCTTCACACGGCGCGGGGTCGAACGCGTGTTGCGCTACTCGTTCGATTTAGCGCGACAGAGGCGCAAACGATTGGCGAGCGCGACAAAATCGAACGCCATGCAATACACGATGGTGATGTGGGACGACATCTGCCGCGAAGTCGCGCGAGATTATCCGGAGGTTTCCGTGACCCCATACCACGTCGACGCGCTGGCGGCCAGATTTGTGCTGCAACCTGAAAGCCTGGACGTGGTGGTCGGATCTAATCTCTTCGGCGACATACTGACCGATCTCGGCGGCGCCTTGCAGGGGAGTCTTGGCATCCCGGCGAGCGCCAATCTCAATCCCGAGCGCCGCTTCCCTTCACTCTTCGAACCGGTTCACGGCAGCGCTCCCGACATCGCCGGACGCGGCATAGCCAACCCGACCGCGGCGATATGGGCCGGCGCCATGATGCTCGAACATCTGGGCGAGAAAGAAGCCGCCGAACTCGTGATGAACGCCCTGGAACGAACGCTGGAATCAGGCGCTGCTCGGACGCCCGATCTCGGCGGAAGCAGTTCGACAGTGGAGATGGGCGCTGAAGTGAGCAGATTGATTAAAACCTGAATTGCCCATTGTTTCGCAGGCAGGCTCTTACCCATTCATCCTCCCTGCGGATCAATTGGCGGTGGACAATTGGCAATGCGCAATGAAATCTCAATTTCACTTCTATCCGCAATGGTTTAGGCCCTTTACCTTCGATCACCGTGACGATCTGAGTCGATGAAGTCCGGCGCTTCAGCCCTCATGAGCAAAGCGACGACATTACGCTGATTGTCGCCAGGGCGCGAGGAGAATTATGACCATTTCTGACATCGCCCGTCTCCGGCTCCATAACCAGCGCATCTCCGCCTCCATGTTCCGGCGGCCTGCCGACGCCGTAGCCTGGCTCGGCGCCGTCCAGGCTCAGGATTATCTCGGCGCTCTCTGGGCGGTCGGATTGCGTTTGCGAAACGCCGTCGAAGCCGACATCGAGCAGGCGCTCGCCGATCGAAAGATTATTCGCACATGGCCGATGCGAGGCACACTGCATTTTGTGGCGGCGGCCGACGCCCGGTGGATGCTCGAACTGCTGACGCCGCGCATTGTGGCGAACATCGCGCAAACCTTCCTGCGGCAGTTCGACCTCGATGAGCGCGCATTCGCGCGCAGTAAAGAATTGTTCGTACGCGCGCTGCAGGGCGGCAAGCGGCTGGCCCGGACCGCAATGTATAAGGTGTTGGAAGAGGGAGGCGTTTCAACGGCCGGCCAACGCGGCCGACACATCTTGTGGCGCATGGCGCAGGACGGCGTCATATGCTTCGGCTCGCGCGAAGGCAGGCAGCAAACTTTCGCGTTACTGGACGAATGGGCGCCAAAGGCGAAGCGCCTGTCGCGCGATGAATCCCTAGCCGAAATCACGAAGCGCTATTTCACGAGTCGCGGCCCGGCGACGTTGCAGGATTTCATGTGGTGGTCGGGGCTGACCAAAGCCGATGCGAGCGCCGGCCTTGAAATGGCTAAGCGATCTCTTGTCCGGGAAACCTTCAACGGCCAGCCCTACTGGCTCGCTTCGTCAACACCAGAAACAAAAGATCCGCCGCCATCCGCTTACCTGCTGCCGGCTTTTGACGAATACACTGTCGCCTATAAAGACCGCGGCGCCGTGCTAGACCCTGCATACACAAAACAGGCGAATCCCGGAAACGGCGTCCTCTCCCCTGTAATTGTCATTGGCGGCCGAGTCGTCGGAACCTGGAAGCGGACGCTGAAAAAAGATTCTCTTGCCATTTCCCAAAGCCACTTCGCGAAACTCAAGCGCATCGAAGCCCAGGCCATCACCGAAGCCGCAAGCCGCTACGGAAAATTCCTCGGCGCATCGCTGATATTGGCCTGAGACAAAAAATAAGAGATGCCGCTTCATCCTATATTTTTTTGTCGTCCATTTTTCTATCTGTTTTTTTGTACGGGCGTCGCGCATCCCGGATTCCGGTTGTTTCGTATTCTTTTCTTCGTCCGTATGGTTTGGTATATAGTACGATGCGCTTTCGGCGCTCACTTCTGCAGTCATGAGGAAGGCCAGTATGGAATACATTGTGCTCAACCATCTGAGTGGCTCAAAAGCGAATCAGGAAGAGAAATTTCCGCTCGAGCAGTTTAAAGAGATCGTCGTCGGCCGCGATCCATCCGCAACCGTGAGTTTCAATGAGGTATCAGAGGCGATGGTGGGTCGCAATCACGCCCGAATTACGCGGAACCTAGCGCTCCCTTCTCTGTTCTTTATTACCGATCTCAACAGCCGCAACGGGACATTCGTCAATCAGCAGCGCATTTCAGGGACTGTCCCGCTTAAAACGGGCGACGTGGTTCAATGCGGGCTCGGCGGCCCGATTTTCCGATTCAAATTCGAGACGGGAAACGATTCAGACGGCGCAACCCTGGCGTCCTGGCCGACCCTCGACGCGCTGGAAACTGTTCGCCCGCTGAAATCGAATCCGCAGATCGCCGCCCCCCCCGCCGAGGCGAATGGTCCGGCGGCCGCGACCGCCGTTGTAGCAGTAAAGTCTCCGGAACAGGGCCGATCTCGCAAGCCTCTGATCGTCGGCGGCGGAGTATTGATCGGAATCATCGCGTTCGCCGCGGTGGTTTTAGCTTATCGCAGCTTCGGATCAGGCGCCGCCAGAGGAGCGGACTCGCCAGGCGCGTCCCCCCTGCCTAACGCCGGCGCGGGAAGGTATGGACGCCTCAATATCTCCGGCGGCGATACCGCTGAGGCCGAGAAGGACGCTCAACGCGCGGTTTGGCGCATCAATGTCGAGCCTTATGTGGCGCTGGGCGCCGGACATCCCGGCAAGGCTGAAGCGGATTTCGACAAACCGGACGGAGTCGCTTTCTCGAATACGGGGTTGCTACTGGCGACTGACGCCGGAAACCGGCGGGTCCAGATCTGGGATGTCAAAACCGGCGCGCGCCTGGCCGAGTTCGGTCACAAGGTTTTTGGCGGTGAGATTGTCGATATCGCCGTCGCGCCCGATAACACGGTCCTGGTCACCGATCAAACTCTCAATCTCGCTTACGCTTTCGCGCCGCCACAACCGGGCGCTTTGGATGACAAGGGCAAACCGCTCGGGCCTTACGATTACCCGTTCAAAGGTACGCTCTTCGGCGAACAGGGCTTTAAGAAGCTCGGCGGCGTCGCCGTCGACTCTAAAGGTCGCATTTACGCGGTGGATGCGCATCGCAATGAGGTTATCCGCTTCTTCCCCGACGGCAAGCAGGACACGACTTGGAATTTCGAGAAGACGAAACCGGACGGAGACACCCATCTTCACGGCTGTGAAGGCATAGCGATTGACGAAGGCTCGGGCAACCTCTACATCGCCAGCGAGAAAGACGCGGTCATCAAAGTCTTCGATTGGGAGACTGGCGCCTACAAACGCCTTTTCGTCGGCGCCGGCAAGGACGATCTGGACAAGACCGCGGGCAAGAGCGTCTTTTTCGGGTCGGTCGAGGGACTTGCGATCGCGCAGGGGCGACTGCTGGCGGTCGACGAGAGCGCGGGCCATATCCAGATTTTCGACCTCGGGCGTCCGGGAGTATTCAACACCGATCTGGCCGGATTCGGCGCGCCGCAGGCCGTACGCTCCACGGGCTATGTGGGCTTCTTCGGCCGCGCCCCACTTGTCAACTTCGAGGACAAAACCAACCTCGAATTGCAAAGTCAGGTCAAAGCCGGATCGATTATTCCCGGCCAGGCAAACCCTCCGGGCTATTTCTGCTCGCCCGATTCCATCGACAGTTTCACCGATCAGGCCAGCGGCGAAACCTATATCGCCGTCGCCGATCAATGCAACTATCGTATCGTCGTCTACCGCTGGTCAGACATCGCCAAAGCAATGGGCGCGCCTGCGGAGAAGGCGGAGACAAAACCCAAGACTAACGAGATCAAGGTGGAGAGTAACGTCGCTCCCACTCCCGCCTCAAAGAGCGCAGTCCCTGTCAGGCGCAGGAGGGCGACTCCGGTTCGCCCCAGGGTCAGGATCCGGAGGCCCGGCAGAATTACGAACCTAAACGCCGGTAACGGCGTAATCAGAGTCGGCGCCGCGGCGGCGCCCGGCGCAAATCCCCCTGTAGTGAATAACGGCGGTTTCGCCACGCCAGGTGGCAAGAAGGCCAAGAAGGTGAAGAAACAAAATAAGGTGAGATACTGATATGGAAAAAAGAATGACTTCAGCCATGCTGCTGCTTTTCGCGGCCAGCGCATTTTTGTTCTCAGCCTGTTCCCGGAATACCGGAACAACCAATACCGGAGCCAATGATCCAGGCGCGGCCACTGCGACTTCATCGCCCTCAGCGGCCGGCCAGTCGCCCGGTTCAGCGCCTGGTTCAGCGCCCGGTTCAGCGCCCGGTTCAGCGCCCGGTTCAGCGCAAGGATCGTCACAAGGACCATCGACAGCAGCCAGAAGTGGATGGTGGATTCGCATCAACCCAGGCGCGACTACGGCGCAAGCGATCACTTTTCAAATCGGCACGAGCAAGTTCCAACGCGAAGAATGGCGCGCGTGGAATGCCGGCCAACCGGCGGAGTTCGACGTGCCTGAGAAGTATTCGCAAGTCCCCCGCCTTTATGTGCGCGGAAACGTCACGCCGATCGGCAAAGTCGCGACCCTTTGCATGATGTACAAAGACCGCGGCGTCGAGCACATGAGCTTCGATGACGACGATTCCGAAACGAAGAGCCAGACCGAGATAGACTACAAATGCCGATAATATATAAGTTTCTAGATGTGTGAGGCCCGTTAGCCGCAGAGCCGCAGAGACAGAGAGGAGTGGAAGGACAAAACGGCATTGTGTCCTTCCACTTCGCTCTGTCTCTGCGGCTCTGCGCCTCTGTGGCTAGTTTGCCTTAAGGCTATGCAGCGCGGATTTTCGTGGGTCGACAAGCAGCCACATCGCCACGCCGAAAACGAATACGGCGGCCATTATGTAAAACGGCAGCGTCCACGATCCCCAGCTTTTAACAGTGTAGCCCACGACCAGAGGCGCAATCGTCCCGCCGATGTTGCCCACGGTGTTCATGCATCCGGTTACGATCCCGGCGTATTTGCTTCCGACATCCAGGCAGACGGCCCACGCGGAGCTGATCGTGAAAGTTTGAAACGCCAGCGCAAGCGCCAGAAGAAGCGCGGCCGCGAGACTGTCTTCAACCCGCGCGACCGCGAAGAGCGTGACGGCGCTCGCCGCGTAACCGAAAACTCCTATCCCGCATCGCGCCAGTTTCAGATTCCCTGTGCGACGAGCCAGCCAATCTGTCGTCCAGCCTCCGATCCAGAAGGCCAGCGCGCTGACCATCCACGGCGCGGCGGCCAGCCATTTCGTCGAAGCGACCGAAAACCCGCGAGCTTCGAGCAGGTATGTCGGCAGCCATGTGATGTAGAAATATAATCCGTAGCCGTAGGCGAAATACATCAGGCAGATGAAAGCCAGGTTGGAGCTGGTCAGCAATGCCTTCCATGGAACAGGCTGGGGAACAGCCTTGGGAACAGCCCGGGGAACAGATTGCGATTGCTCCGGCTCCTGATCGTTATGGCCGGCGCGGATCAATTTCAACTCGGCTTCGTTGACCGCCGGATGATCTTCTGGGAGGTCGCGGAACCAGCGCCGCCACGCAACCAGCCAGAGCGCGCCGATGATTCCGAATTCGACAAAGACCCAACGCCAGCTTTGCAGTTGCAGGAGCGTCAAAACTACCGGCGAGGTCATCGCGGAGCCGGCGGCCAGGCCGACGAATGAAACACTCATCGCGCGCCCCTGTTCCCTTTCCGGAAACCAGCGCGAAACAGCCCGCGCAATGTTCGGAAAAGCCCCCGCCTCGCCTGCGCCGAAAAGGAATCGAATGACGAGCAGCGACCAGAATCCGAACGCCGCGCCGGTCAGAATCGTGAACGCCGACCACCACAGCACGATCCGCGTCAGCGCCATTCGAGCCCCGAATCGGTCTCCAAGCCATCCGCTCGGAATTTCGAATGCGGCGTAGGCGAAGGTGAAGGCGCTGAAGATCCAGCCTTTCTGGTCCGGCGTGAATTTGAATTCGGAGGCCATCTGCGGCATCGCCGCCGAAATGCACAAGCGGTCAAGATAAGTAATGACGGTCAGCGCGAAAATCAGGCCGAGCACAGAGCGCCGCGCGTGAGTGGGGTTGTTTTTCATGATCAGTCTGCAAATTAAGTTTTCTCGTTTTTTACTATATCGAAATAACCGAGATCGGAGCCATTCATTTTAGTCTCGAATGTCGGGAGAGGGCGTATAGAGTATCGGCTTTAGCCCAATGGCGTTAAGTTAAGGCCCCAAAGTGGCGACAGCCTTTGGAGCGCGGGCGTTCGGGACCGCTTTGGTAGTCAACTTCGATTTTTCGACAATGATCAGAGAGAACCCACCGGGTCTTTCGTCCCCGAAGTCTGTGGGATCCAGGATGACTACCAAAGCGGTTCCAAGCAACCGCGCTCCAAAGGCTCCGCCGTTACGATTTACGCCCACTATTCGCTAACTTAATCTCATTGGGCTAAAGCCGGTACTCTATACGCCCTCATTAAATGGGCGAGAACCATACCGAAACACTTAGTTTACAGACCAACAAGCAGCCAGGCGGAAATCTTCCGTCCGGTCTCTACAAAGCAAAGGCGGGGGAGCGCTTGCCAACGCAGTCGGAGACGATCGCCGCCACAATCGCCCTGCCCGTGTGTTCCTCGGGTTGGATGTGAACCGTCAGGCCGTGCGATCGCGCGGCTTCGGCGGTCACCGGGCCGATGCAGGCCACGCGCGTTCCGGCGAGATACGGCGCGAGGTGATCGGTTTCAAGGATTGCGGCCAGATTCTCCACCGTCGAAGGGCTGGTGAAGACTATGTAATCGGCGCCGGCGCCGCGGAAGATTCTCGCCACGTTTTCGGATTTGGCCGCCGGCGTCACGGTTTGATAAGCCTCGACGACTTCGACATAAACGCCGATTTTCTCCATGGCCGGGCGAATCACGTCGCGCGTGGTGCGCGAGGCGGGCAGGAGCATGCGCGAGCCGTACAACCGCTGATGCGCGAAACGCGAGGTGAACTCCTCGACCAGAGCTTCGGCGGTGAAGCGTTCAGGCGTCAGATCGACCGAGATGTTCTCGTTTTCCAGTTTCTCGGCCGTCTTGCGCCCGACCGCGCAGATACGATGAAACCCAAGTTCGCCACGTCCATGTCCCAGCGCGTCCATTCGCCACAGAAAATATTCGACCCCGTTCACGCTCGTGAAAACCAGCCAGTCGTACCAGCTCAAATGGATCAGGGCCCGGTCGAGTTGTTCCCAACTCGATGGCGCTTTGATTTCGATCGTCGGGCAGGAGATGACCTCGGCGCCAAGCTCCGTCAGTGAGCGCGTCATCTCGCCGCTCTGTTTGACGGCCCGGGTGACGATGATGCGCCGCCCGTGGAGCGGAGGCGGCTCTACGCCGTCCTCGACTCCGATCTCAGGTTCGACTTCGGCAAACTCCACGATCGCCGGCGGCGCGACGAGTGACGCGCCGTTTTCGGTATTGGTCGCGGGCCCGGTTTCGGACATTTCCAGAATTTCAAGAATCGCAGGCTTCAGAGGCCCCGCCAGAGGCTCCGGCGGCCCGTTTATTGTCATTACCACAGGCTCAACTTCGGAGACTTCCGTAATCACGGGCGGCGGCGTGACTAGAGTCGCGCCGATTCTGGTTTCGATAAGCGCCGCGCCGTTTTTAGGCTCGAGAACATGCCCGGCTTCAGACGGCGTCCTGCCGGAAAACGCCGGCGCAGGCGGCGCGGCCCCGTTTTCTTTTTTTATCCCGTTCGCCTTCTTTAAGGACTTTACGGGCGCGCCTTCGAACGGAGTCACGAGCGGGGGCGCCGACAGCGATGCGGCCGCGTCGCGGCTTTCGTCTCTCATCGCAAGCTCGTCTTCGGACCGAGGCGCAATCGA
>DASUFM010000688.1:0-6347 GCA_036274535.1 Blastocatellia bacterium | reverse complement strand
ACCACTCGCACAATTGATCCCGAGCATCCGCACGCGTGGGCAGGAAAGAAGCGGTGGGAGCTGGAAAAGGTAGACAGTCACGAGCTTTATGACCTGGGACATCTGTACGAAGCCGCCGTGGCTCACTATCAGGCCACGGGCAAACGCTCGCTGCTCAACATCGCGCTCAAGACCGCGAACCTGCTCACCCAGACCTTCGGGCCGGGCAAGAGATCCATCTGGCCGGGTCATCAGATCACGGAGATGGGGCTGGTCAAGCTCTACCGCGTCACCGGCGAGCAGCGTTATCTAGATCTTGCCAGGTTTATGCTCGATGAGCGCGGGCCGGACGGCGATCGAGGCTCAGGCCGCGCTTATAACCAGTCACACAAGAAAGTAGTGGAACAAACCGAAGCGGTCGGTCACGCCGTGCGCGCCACCTACATGTATTCGGGCATCGCCGACGTCGCGGCATTGACAGGCGATGCCGCTTACTTGAACGCGATCGACAAGATCTGGGAGAACGTCGCCGGCAAGAAACTCTATCTCACCGGCGGCATCGGAGCGACTGGTTCCGGCGAAGCCTTCGGGCGGGACTTCGAGTTGCCGAATATGACCGCCTACAACGAGACCTGCGCCGCCATAGGTAACGATTACTGGAACTACCGGCTGTTTCTGCTACACGCCGACGCGCGCTACATCGACGTGATGGAGCGGACGCTCTACAACGGATTGATCTCCGGCGTTTCGCTCGACGGCAAGTCGTTCTTCTACCCCAACCCGCTGGAGTCCAAAGGGCAGCATCAACGCAGCCCCTGGTTCGGCGTGGCCTGCTGTCCGGGAAACATCACGCGTTTCCTGGCTTCCGTGCCAGGCTACGTCTACGCGCAGCAGGGCGACGCGCTCTACGTCAATCTCTTCATCGGCAGCAGAAATGCAGGACAGAAAATTGATAACTAAGTTCTTTGGCGTTAGTCACTGGGAAGAGGTGGGACAATTTTTCAAATTGTCCCACTAATGTTCACCGATGATTAGTGGGACAATTTGAAAAATTGTCCCACCTCACCACTAGAGCGTGTTATCAACTTTAAGTCAGTATTTCGACAGCGTTCTTTAACATCAGAATTACGAAGGCCAGGTAATGAAGACCGGCCAGGGTTTCAGGTAATCGCTCGTAATCTCTGGCTAACCGGCGGAATCGAGACAGCCAACCAAAACTTCGTTCGACTACCCAACGGCGAGGCAAGAGGACGAAGCCTCTCTTCGCTTCGGGGAGTTTGACGACTTCAAGTTGGATACCGTGCTCGGCGGCTGCTTCGGCAGCGTTCTCGCCCGTGTAGCCTTGGTCCACATACGCGATCTCAACTGTCTCGCCGGTTTCGGCCTGCACGCGTTCGGCGAGTTCGGAGACCTGGGCTCGATCCTGCTCATTGGCGGCGGTCACGCACATCGCGAGAAGATGCCCCAGGGTATCGACTGCCAGATGGACCTTATTGCCTTTCCGGCGTTTGGCTCCATCTGTCCAGGATCGCGGCGGTCGGCATTTCTTTCCGTCCTTCAGCGATCCGGAGCACAGCGCGTAGATCATGGACGAGCGCTTCGAATACTCCGGCTTTGAGCCAGCGTCGCATCTGTTGATAGACAACGTACCAGGGCGGCAGATCGTGCGGCATCATTCTCCATGATGATCCGCCACGAGCCATCCAGCGCAGGCCGTTGAAGACTTCGCGCAGTGGAAAATCACGTTGCGGGGCGTCTTCAGTCATTAAGGTTAAGTAAGGCGCGACCAGTGCCCATTCCGCATCACTGACATCACTCGGATAAGCTTTTCGTTCCATACATCAAGCTTATCACGGTCAAGAGGAGCGGGGATCAGAGGCGACTCATTGCAAATAAAGCCGAAAAGTTGATAACACGATCTAAGCCATCTATCCGATCAGAACCCCCAATCCGTGAGTTCCGCTATGTATGTGGGCTCTTCTATTCGTAAGGGAAATGGCGGCGCCAGACTCGATGCGCGGCTTCCGCCGTATGGAGAGCGCGCTTCAAAAGCGCGCAATTCCGTCTTCTGGTCCGGCCGCCTTGGATCGGGTGGGGAACGGAATTCTCCATCGGTATTTACCTCCTGATGAGCCGCTTTCATCAATTCCGTCAGGAAGTGATGGCGCATGGGGATGCTGCGATCGCCGATATGCAAACTGCCCTTCAGCATAGCCCGCTTATCTTTAGTAACCCAAATATCAGCATACTGGCTCTCCGCGCTAAGTGGCCTGTCCGGGTAAGTGACCCGGATCAGGTAGCAAGGCTGGTCTTCGAGTACTTCCTCTCCGATGATTTCAAAAGACAGGAGGAAAGGTTCTGTCCAACCTACTTCACTCTCTGCTGCGGCTATGGCTCTTTGCCGAACTTGAATCTGCCACCAGGCTCCTTTGCTCCACGCGGGGTAGAAGAGATTGCCGGCGTTTCCGGCGCCCCCCTCTCGTCCCTCCCGGATCAATCGGCCCCCGTGGAAATTCGCCCGACTTCGCATGTGGAATGCGCTGGGCGCCCCATCAGCGGAAATGCCCCGCGAAACCGCCATTGCTGGCGCCGCAGAATCCTCAAATGGCTCACGCGGCGCCAGTCCCTGGTAGATCAGAGGGGTGATCATACCGTAGGGAGACAGGTTGAGAATTATGGGGCGATCCATAATCCCTGGTTCCAGCTCCGGCATAGCCGTGTAGTCGCCCCTGATTTTATTCAGTAACTGAAGTATGTATGGGTCGTAATATTTGAGGGCCGGGTTTGGATTGCGGCGCGGATCATAATTGACATAGGCAGGGCGCCAGGCTGAACCAGGATGATCAATCAGCGAGTTCCCTTCCCAGCCTCCATCCGAAGGATTCTGAAAATCCCCCCTGATCCAATATTGATAAGCCGCCTGAGTGCCCATTGTGCCGACATAATCCGGGCGCACTCTGGCGCTGACGTACCACAGCGCCGCTATTACGTGGGTCTTCTGTGGATCGATCGGGTCCGGCCTGCTGGTAAATTGGCACCTGTACACCGGATGGTTCAGTACCATCGGTTTCTTTGTCATGTCCATTATCACTGGTTCCCCATTCATCACCCAGTCGAGCAGGACCCGATGGAACACAATGGCTTTCAGTTCGTCGTCCCTTGTCCCGGTCGCAATGTCTCGCGCGCCTTCGATGAGATCGTAAGCGTCTGTGCAGTGCACTTCCGTCAGCAGGCCCTTCAGATCGCCGACCGTGAAATCGATCATCCCCACTCTTACCGGCCTGGTCGGCTCCGGCTCCAGGATCGCGGCCGCAGCCCAGCCGTGGCAATGCCCGCACCAGGGGCACCCGGGTTTATAGTGATTGATCGCCTCCCATGGTCCTGCGCCGGTGGGAGAAAGCCCCAAACCGGCTATGTAACGATCGAATTTGTCGAGAGGCCCGCCTGCCGCCGCCATCGGCGGTGGGAAGTGACCACTGGGCCACCACCAGCCTGACCAGGGCATCTTCGACGGCTCTCTGCTTAAGATAGGCTGCTGCGATAGTCCTATCGGATCTCGGCGCGCCCTCATCCTGATGAAATCAATATTGCGGCGAAATTCAGTTCCGCTAATGGCGATAACGCAAGTGAGCGCGCTGCCGACTTCATTTCGAATTGCAGTTTGCGCTGAGTCTGTCAAGTTATCCCTGGTTTCTTCCAGCGCCTGGAGCCATTTTGCCGATTCGCTCTCCAGCGCATCAATCGCCCCACCCAATACTGCGATGGCCTGGTCCGCCGGGCCGTTCAAGCCGCGACTGAGACATGGCGAAAGCAGCGTCAGGGCTAGAAAGATGACCCAATATCTAAACCTGCTTTTCATGTTCCATCTTCTTTCCAACGCGCACGGATAACAGCGCAACGTTTATGCAATGTTCAATAATCATGAGAATTCCAAATGACAAAGACGGTTTGACCGCTTCGCAGCGTGTATTCGTAACTTCTTCTCCGCCTTAATCAGTTGATGTCGATTTATGTGACAGACCTTATATTTATATCGAACTCTGAATGAACCCCTCTGACCCATGGCAGGTTTGGCGCCATACAAAAATTTTGCGCGGCGAAGTGAGCTGAGACCGATGTGGGAACTTGGCAAGAAGTAATTCACGCCCCAGCCAGCATCGAGCCGGGAGTGGTCTTTGAAATCAAATTCGGGCTTAGGCTGTTGGCGGAAGACAAGCGGGCAGCCACTTGATCAATCCCATCCAATTCAGCCGGCGCGTGTTGAGAGGAGCGCCGCCGTTTCATATGGGGCCAGCGCCTTCCGGCCCGCTGTTCTACGGCCCCTGGTTGTATCAGGCGTACGGCGTTCCCTGGGTAAAAAACGACATCAACGAGCGCGTGAAGAGCCTCACGCGTGAAGCGCTGGAAGAGGGTTGAACTGCGTAGCGCTTGCTCAAAACCGCTTGAGGTCTACGCGCTCAAGCCGTGTGTCCGGCGCGCCTTTGCTTTGTGACACGCTGAAATCCTCGACGTTCTTTAACACAAACATTGGCGCGCCGGCGCCGCGTTGCGCTTTGATCCCCCGCAAGTCCACGTCTTTGACGTCGTCGAGGACAAACGGCGGTCGCAGATCCTCCTTCACAAAACTCACCTCCACATCGCGTAGTTCCAGGCCTTTCACATGTCGCATGTAAAAGCCGTAGGCGGGAATCGCGCCGAACATACTCGGCTCGGGGTAATTGTTTTCACGTTCGGACGGTTCAATCGCCGCGTCTTCTTTCGCGCCGCCGCCGCGATAGAGAATGCGAATATTGCTCAGCTTCACGTCTTCAATCGGATGACCGGGAAGGCCGACAATCAGCGAAGCGAATTTCGATTCGGCGTCGGAGACAATGACGTTGCTGATGTTGACGCGACGAATCGCCCCGACGGGGATTTCTTTCGGCCCGCGCATCCGGCGCCCCAGGCGCAGGAAAATCGGCGCGGTTGTTACGTCGCGCATCGTGATGTTGTTGATCGTGATGTCTTCGATCAATCCGCCGTCAACGGTTTCGAGCGCAAGTCCGCGACTGCGGTCAAAGACGCAATTGGAAATCGTGATATTTTTGAAGCCACCGTTCGATTCCGTCCCGAATTTGATGCGTCCGGTCACGCCATCGCGGTCGGGCGCTTGCTGTTGCGTGCGCTTGAATGCGCCGTCGAGAAAGCTACCGAGGTCGTACCCCGTCACCTGACAATTGGTGATCGTCACATGTTCCGTCGCCCGCGCCACGCCAAGCGCATAGCTGCTCTTCAAGACAATCGCATCATCGTTGGGCGCATTGACGCTGCAATTTGAAATGCGCACGTTACGGCAGGCGTCAATATCAAAGCCGTCGCGGTTCGTGTCTATGCGAACGTTATCAATCGTCAGATTGTCCACGCCCGTCGCCAACAGCGCGAAATGCCCGCCGTTCAGGATCGAGAAATCGCGCAGCGTGACGTTGCGACAGAGCTTTAACCCGATGGCTTTGTTTCCCTGCCCTTCCATTGAATTGTTCGGATTGCGTCGCGCTCCTTCGCCCAGTGGCGTTTCCGGGCGATTGCCCGGACGACCACCGCCCAGGCTGTTCGGGCTATCGCCGGGACGCGCTTCGGCGCGTGGGCCGGGGCCGCGCCGGGTCAGGCCTTTGGTTCCGTCAATTCTGCCTGGGCCAAGAATTGACACATTTTCCAGACCAATGCCCCAAATCAAACTATTCTGCCAGTGGCTGTGCCCGAAGTCCTGATACATATCCCACTCGTTCGGCTCCGGCAGGTCATATTTCCCTTTGTGCTGATTGGGGTCGGCGGCGAGGATCGTTGCGCCCGCGTCAAGATAAAGCGCGATATTGCTTTTGAGCCTGATCGAAAAGCTCAAATAGATTCCCGCCGGAAAATAAACGGTACCGCCACCTTTTGCCGCGGCGGCTTCGATAGCTTTGTTGATGGCCTCCGTATCGAGCGTTCGACCATCGCCTTTCGCTCCAAACGTTCGGACATCATAGCCAATTACGCTTTGCGCCTGCGCAAAGCGCGGGCAGCTTAGCAATAGAAGTATAAACATCCATTGTTGAAAGAAGGATTTCATCATTTTCCTCGTTGTAGAAACCGGGCAGTGGAGCGGATCGAATTGATTGCGCCATATACCGCCAACACGCCGCCAACCGGTTTGAGCGACTCACCGTGGATGCGAGGCGCTCCCCACAGAGGGCTGGCCTCCGTCATTTTAAATCGCTACGCTAACGCGCCGCGATTGTAGATGGAGCTTAGGCTGGCTCTTTCGGCCGCAAGATCACCACCGCCATGTATGATAAGGCGCCGTTCAAATTATTTCCTCTTTTTATCTGGTCCAGGGATTGAAGTGAGTG
>DASUFM010000687.1:0-3582 GCA_036274535.1 Blastocatellia bacterium | reverse complement strand
GGTTGAAGTTCATAGATCGCGTTTTTTCCCGTTCGTGGCTTGGTTTGTGGAACACTCTTCAATTGAAGGTTCTGTTCTACAATCTTTGCCACGCAGGCATGATTTCTGAGTAGTCAACCCAAGACTGGGATTAACTTAACGCCATTGGCCTAAAGGCGGGACTACGAACTTTGTTCGGCTCCTTCATCCTCTACGCTTTTTAGACGCCGCCCTTTTCGACGGCGTTTCAATGGCGGCGACTCTCTGAGGCCGAGATTCAGGCTGCGGCCCCGGCCCTGGCGCCAGAGTCTGACCTGAGACAGTGATCTGCGTAATCGCAGTGGAACAATCCGGATTTATGACCCTCAGGTCACGAGGCCCGATGGCGGCGTCCGCATCGACATTCACAGTGATGACGAGCTGTTTACCGCCGGCGCCTGCCGGCGATTCGACCTTTGTTACGTTCACACCGGCGCCCAGGCTGACCATCGACGGTGAATTGGAGAGCAGGTTGGTTCCCGTGACTGTGATCTTATGCTCGGCGCCACGGTTCAATTCTTCGGGCGTCACGGTATCAATAGTGATCATATCGCTCACGCATCGGCGCCAGAACCGTCCGAAAGAAATGACAATTCGCCGGCAGGAGCAATTATCTATCTCCTGAATAACTCCATCGCTTGTCAGCTTCACTCTGGCCAGCACGACCCAGGGGTCGGTCGGGCATTCTGGACAATCAAGGAGCTTGCCCGTAACCAACGACTCAAAATCGGCGGGAGGCGGATTCTTGTGTGAGTCGGGGCAGTTGTTCAGGACGCCGATCTCAGACCCGTCGCAGAAGCGTGAAAACTCGCAGTGCGTATCGCCGCAGCCACAACTAGCGGGCTGCACGCGCACGGGCCGGGCCAGTATCTCTTTATATTTGACCGCGACGTAGACGGTGATTTCGCCGCCGTCATCCGGACGTCTGACGAAGACATCGCTGCGCCAGGGGTCATCGGATTCGCCCCCGGGCTCGCCGCAAACGCTGATTAACCCTTCTGTTCGCAGATCGATCACCCGCTCCCGATCAATCACTATCTCATCGCCGTAAGGACCGAGGATATAACCGGGATGAACCGTCACCTTCCACGGCTCGGCGTCGCTATTGTCGGCGTCAGGGACCAGGCACACGCGCGCGCCGCACACCACGCCCCACCCGTGAAGCAGCCGGTTGTGGCGCCGCATCTTGTCACGGAAATAATTTTGCTCCAGCGTCATCTCCGCCGGAGTGATCAATTGGCGCGGGAAGTAACGGGGACGTTCGAGCAACCCCTCGGCGCAGAATTCTCTGGCAAATTTAGTCATGGTTTTCATCGCTTACCTCGCATTCGGTTATTATTTGTCGCGCCAGCCGTGAACATGGCTTTGCCACCCCAACAGGATGTCGAAGAGCAGGTCGTTGGTATAAACGATTGGCCGGACAGTAATATCAATCTGTTCAGGATCGCAGTGGCCGTCCGAAAGGCGTATGTGCGCCAGGCGTATGCATGGGTCTTTCGGCGTCGTCAGGCAATCGCGCTCGCGCGTCACCCACTTCACCAGAGCTTCATAATCGATTCTCCCTTCGGAAACGATGTGGGGAATCTGGCATTGATCGTTGTTCGAGTGATCACACCAGGGAGTGAACTTAATTCGATATCCTTCGCGGATGACGCCTGGCGCGCAAACCTCCGCGCTGTGACAATCGCCGGCCAGTACGGGCGCCGGGTCTGTCTCGCACTCGTGATAGCAGATCATCACCTGTATGCAGGCGTCATCATCATGCCTGTGATGTTTCTCCTGGCGCTGCGCGTAAAATTCCGCATCTTCATCCTTCCTTCTCGCTTTGGCGATCACGTCCGGCGGGATCTGAATCGGCCGCGTGGCTTCGGGCACGATGATCTCGCGGCCCCATTTATCAATGGCGAAACCCGGCGTCACGATAATCGCCTCGGGCTGATCTTCCGCGGGGATGACGTCGAGGCCGCAGACCACGCCGTAGCCCAGGACCGCCCGATTGATCAGCCGGCGTTTCCCGTTGTGATAATCGGTCTCCAGCCTGAAATGAAACTCGTCGAGCATCTTGCCGAAAAAATACCGGTTGCGCTCGAACAGCTCCAGCCCCTTGTGCGCCGACGGCGCCTGTTCCGTAGCATGCATAATTCATCCTCCATTTTGTGAATCTTCTATCTCGAACGGCCGCAATCCGAGTCGGGTCGTCAGCCCGACACTGCTGTCTTGCCCGACCCTGCCCGCCGGCTCTCCGCCCAGAACGAAACTGCCCTCGGACGGAGCGGGGGCTGACTCGCGCCGCCCTGCGACTATGGCGTCAATCCCTATCCGCGACTGAAATCCGATTCGAAAATTCGGCTCGATCAGGCAAAGGTTGTAATCCGTGTGAGCCGGTTTCTCGCGGTCCAGAAGAGCGCGCGCCGTCTCGATCGTCTCTTCTCCGAAAGCGCCGCCGCGGTACAAATGAACGCTGAATCGGTGGGCAAGGTCGCCGAAGAGCGGCGCGCCGAACTCTTCCTGAGTGATCAGATGTGATTGATCCAGCGTCGCCGTCGAGCCGACCACCGCGCCCTGCGCTTCGGCGGCGACGAGCATGGTGGTGAAGCCGAGCAACGACGCCTGTCTTTGCTCCTGAGGCGCGTCTTCATCCGCCGGCAGGGCCCACCAGTTGGATTGCAGGAGGGGTTCCTCGATATGCGCATTGACGCCGGCAAAGAAGCGCAGCGATTCGCGGAGTCCTTCCACTGTCCCTCGCCTGGCGTACAATTCGAAGGCTCTGGCTATGGCTTCGCGTTTGCGTCCTTCATCCCACTTTTCAGCCACGTCCAACGCCAGCCATCCCGCCAGCCAGGAGAGGAATCCTGATGGCGCGGATAGAGGGTCGAACAAGCCTGAAAGCTCCCGGATTTCCGTTTCCACATCCACAAATGAACTCTCAAACAGCGTGAGGAAGCGGGCCAGGAAGTCCGCTGATTCCGCATTCTCGCGGTAGATCGAAGGCAGAAACTGAAGATAGGTTTCGTGGTCGAAATCCAGCCTGATTTGTGACAACGTGGGGCTGGCCAATCCTTCGCTGATCAATTCGAGCCCGACCCAGACTCGATCTGAAGGCGCGCCAGGAAACAAACATTCAGTGGCGTCCAATGGAAGGCCGCGCCATCCGCCGGGGCCGCTTAAGGCGATCAAGCTGTTCGAAGGCTCATCCGCATGGCCGTTCCACGGCGGAACATCAGGCGAAGCCGGCGCCGGCGGGGTGTCATCGCCACTCGTCGAATAGATGAAGAGTCGCAGATGAGCGCCAGTGGGCGGCCGATCGACCGTCGCGCGCAGCCTGTGCCACTCATCGCGCCGCAGACTCGGATTATCGAACGGTCCGCCCCAAAGGAAGCCGCGCTTGACGAAGGCCCCGTTTTCAGCAAAACGCAGCGGAACGCCGTTCCCTCCGGGATGAACCCAAAGGTTGTCCCCGGTCGTCGTCGCTAAGGCGGCCGTTCGACCTCGAAACCCCTGAGCTTCCCCGATCAGCGCCCACTCCGGGTCGCCCGCGCCGCGTTTCAGTCGATCACGCTCAAA
>DASUFM010000686.1:0-3234 GCA_036274535.1 Blastocatellia bacterium | reverse complement strand
AAATGACAGGGAATTATCTATTTAGTTGGTTAGACCGTCAAGCTAACTGGATGTAAATTTTGATGGGTTACACAAAAGTGGGGATAAAAAGATGAGAATCGCGCATTAATTTGTTTGTTTCCAACGATCATGAACATGGATTTCACTGTGCGATCTTGTCGAGATTGTCTTTCAGTTTTTCAGCGATTTCGAACTCGCGCCTGGCGTCATCGGGTCTGGCGGTCTGTTGATAAACCTGTGCGAGCAGATAATGGGCCGATTTGTTATTGGGGTCGAATTGAATCGCGCGTTTCAACATGGCTTCAGCGGTCAAGAGGTTTTTCTTCTTCAGATAAGTTTTGCCGAGCAGGATGTAAGGGCCGCTGTAGTACGGATTGAGCCAGATGGATTTTTGCAGTGGCGCGACGGCTTCGTCCCATTTCAACTGCAGGGTGTACGCGTCGCCGAGTTTGTACCAGGCCATGGCGTTGGCCGGATTGAGCGCGATTTCTTTCTCCAGCAGTTGAATACCTTCGTCGTAGCGCGCGCGAAAAACGGCGATCTGACCGAGGAGGTAATGGGCCTGTGGGAGTTTCGGGTCTTTTTCGACGGCGAGTTTCAATTCGTCCTCGGCGAATTCCAGGTTTTCCTGCCGGATCATCATCTGGGCGGTGATGAGGCGCGCCGAAGCGGAATCGGGCGCGAGGCGGAACATCCGCGCGAACGAATCGCGCGCCTTCGCCGTCTGCCGCGTTTGCAGGTAGGCCATTCCCAGCGCGTAGGTCATTTCATGATTGTCAGGCGCCCAGGCGCTGATCTGTTCGAGGAAGGGGATCGAATCGGCCACGCGGCCGGTGATGTAGAACGCCAGGCCGAGCGTCTGGACGGCCTCGCGGCGCGGCGCAGAGTCCTGAGGAAATTTGTCAATGATCGGCGCCAGCGTCTCGATCGCGCGCGAAGGCTCTCCGGCCTGGTAGAGCGCGACGCCGAGCAACTGCGCGACGCGAATGTCTTTCAAGGCGGGCGCGTCGGGCAATGATTGCAGTCTGGCGACGGCGGCTTTCGCCTTTCCTTCATTGATCAACGCGCGGGCTTCGGTAAGAGCCTCAGAGATTGGCGAGATCGGATCGGGCTGCGCCTGCGCGAACGATTGAACGGCGAACCCGCACAAGAGTGTGAAAGTAAAGATCAGTCGCTTCATTTTCAGCCTCCCAGGAAAGTAGGACAAATAGGACAAATAAGACGAATAGGACCTATCTGTCTTATTTGTCCTATTTTCACCGATTGCCGCTAAAAATCGCAAAGAATCACATCTGGCGTATCCGATTCGGACGGCGGCGCCGGTATGCTATCATTCCAGGTTCCGGAGACCTTTATGCATATTCAGCATATTATGAGAAAAGCGAATACTGCGTGGTCGTCCGTCCGTTCGCCTCTGCGACTACCCCGTAGGAGGGGCGACTTCGAGAATTTCCCCTCCTTTGGGGTTATTTATTATGGTCAATAGCGCTCACATATCCCACATGCGCCGGGCGTTTGCGCTTGCCCGGCTGGCTGAAGGCCGCACCAGTCCGAACCCGATGGTCGGAGCTGTCATTGTCAAAGACGGGCGCGTCGTCGGCGAAGGTTATCACCACCGGGCGGGCGATCCGCACGCGGAGGTCGAGGCGTTGCGTGACGCGGGCGACTCGGCGCGTGGCGCGACGATGTACGTCACGCTGGAGCCGTGCGCGCATTACGGGCGCACGCCGCCCTGCGTCGACGCGATCATCGCCGCCGGCGTCGCCGAGGTGTACTATGCGATCGTGGATCCCAACCCGCTGGTGAACGGGAAGGCCCATGCGCAACTCGAGGCCGCAGGAATCATCGCGCACAGCGGCCTGTGCGAAGACGAAGCGCGCGAACTTATCCGGCCTTTCTTCAAGCAGGTAACGACCGGGCGGCCCTTTGTCACCGCAAAGTTCGCCATGAGTCTCGACGGCAAGATCGCCACTCGCACAGGCGACTCGCGCTGGATCAGCAACGAGGCCTCGCGCCAGCGGTCGCATGAATTGCGCAACGTGACCGACGCGATCCTCGTCGGCGTGGGGACGACGCTTGCCGACAACCCGCGACTCACCACGCGTTTATCGCCGCTCTCAACGTGGCGCCGATCGGGACCTTCCGACGTTCGCCATCCGCTGCGTATAGTTGTCGATAGCCGGGGCCGCGCGCCTGTCCTGGCGGAAATCTTCGACCCGGCGCTTCCCGGAAAGACCGTGCTGGCGACGACCGCCGCCGCGCCAGGCGCCCATTGCGACGAACTCAGGGCGCGCGGCGTCGAAGTCTGGACCTTGCCTGACGACGGGAATGGGCGCGTCAGTCTCCCCGCGCTGCTGGACGAAATCGGGCGGCGCGGGATGCTTACTCTGTTGGTCGAGGGGGGGAGCGAACTGCTGGGCGCATTCTTCGCCGAGAAATTAGTGGATCAGGTGTGGGCCTTTATCGCCCCTCTCATCATTGGAGGCCGGAACGCGCCGGGGCCGGTGGGCGGATCAGGGATTGAGGCGTTGGCGCAGGCGATTCGCTTTCGCCGATTGCAGGTCGAAATGATCGACGCCGGCGCTTCGGACGGGCCGCAGGCTACGCAGGATTTGTGGATTCGAGCTGATATGGAGTACTCAAAGGATAATTGATGTTTACAGGAATCGTTGAAGAAGTCGGAGTTATTGAATCATTGTCGGAGGTCGCGGGCGGCTGGTCGCTCACGGTGAAGGCGCGGACCGTGCTGGAAGGCGTTGGTCTGGGAGACAGCATCGCCGTTAACGGCGCGTGCCTCACCGTTACCGATTTCACCGGCGACAGGTTTACCGTCGGCCTTTCGCCGGAGACTTTACGGCGCACCAACCTGGGGGCGCTGCGCCCCGGCGACGGCGTGAATCTGGAACGTTCACTCATGATGAGCGGTCGTGTGGGCGGGCACTTTGTGCAGGGACATGTGGACGGCACGGGCGAGGTGCGGGCCTTCCGGCCGGAAGGCGATTCGCTTTGGGTGACAATCGGAGCCGCGCCCGAGCTTCTGCGTTATATTGTCCGCAAGGGGTATATTGCTGTAGACGGCGTGAGTCTGACGGTGGTGGATGTTTTCCCTGACGCGTTCACGTTTATGCTCGTGGATTACACACAGCAACGCATCACACTGCCCGGTAAGCCGGTGGACAGCCGGGTGAATCTGGAAGTGGATATTCTAGGCAAATATGTCGAGAAATTTATTGG
>DASUFM010000685.1:0-6253 GCA_036274535.1 Blastocatellia bacterium | reverse complement strand
GGGGAATGTAAACTGGCCGCCGAGAGTTGCTTCTTTCATTTCACTCATTGCGTTGCTCCTTCGGTTGCTCGATGGCATAAGCGATCGCGTGCGCGATCGAGTCGGCCGGAATAGCGATCTTTATCAACTCGCTCAAATTATCTCTGGCTTCCTCGGAGCCGCTTTCCGCGAGTTCCGTGGCGACAGCGCCGGGAGAGATAATGGTGGCGCGGATGTTGTCGGCTTTGTTCTCCAGGCGCAAGCCCTCGGTCACCGCCCGCACGGCGAATTTCGTCGCGCTGTAGACGGCGCCGCCAGGCGCGAAGACTTTGAGGCCCGCGACCGAAGCGATGTTGATGATGTGACCCTGCTTTTGCTTCCGCATAATCGGCAGCGCCGCAGCAACCCCGTACAAGAGACCCTTGATGTTGACATCGATCATCCGGTCCCATTCTTCGACCTTGAGCGCCGCCATGGGCGCAATCGGCATGATCCCGGCATTGTTCACGATCACGTCGATGCGGCCGAACTTGTCCATTGCGCCTTTGACCAGAGCCTCGACCTCGCCCCGCTTAGTTACATCGGTCTTGAAGCCGATGGCGCTCCCGCCTTTCGCGGTAATCTCCTTGACGAGGGCGTCAATCCGATCTTCCCTCCTTGCCTCTGGGAGTCCAGTTCAGGTTGCTTCTAAAAGCTTTATCATTTTCTCGGCAACGCCTCTGGCAGAAGCGGGATTTTGGCCAGTGACGAGATTCCCGTCAGAAATACTGTTTGCTTGCCATGGCGCGACTTTATGAAAGATCGCGCCTTGTTTGATGAGAGCTGTTTCCAACTCGAAAGGCACATCCGCCTTGGCGTAGTTGTCTTCTTCATCGTTTGTGAATGAAGAGATGTTCTTTCCGGCGAGCAAATAGGTCCCGTCACTCAGTTTTACGTTTAGCAACGACACCGGACCATGACAAACTGCTCCAACGACGGCGCTTCGCTCGTAAGTCTCTTTGATAACCTTTTTAAGAAGCGGGTGTTCAGGCATATCGACCATTGGGGCCAAACCGCCGGGAACGAAGATGGCGTCATACTGACTGACATCCACGTCTGATAGTTTCCTGGCTTTCTGCATTGACGCCCATCCTTTTCCCACCAAAAAGGATAGATTGTCGGGGTCATCAGCCAGATCAAGCGCGTCGAGAAACGGAGTGTCTCCAGTAAGACTTGCAAAATCGATTTGGTATTTTGCTTTGTCGAATTCAGCGTAAGGATGCGCTACTTCCGACAAAAAAACTCCTGTTCTTCTGTTGTGCGGACCAATGACATGAGCGTTCGATACAATGATTAACACCTTTTTCGACATAATGCCTCCCTGGCGCGGTTGGTTGCGATTTATGTATCGACAACCAATTTAAACGAGTTTTTTTACCGATATCACCTCGCGGACTTCAAGGTGCGGCATGATTTCATTCACGACGATTCTCTTGTAGTGTTGCGATTGTTTATGAGTTTCTGCGGCGGCGGCGGCGACGTAATGCTCATGAAGTATGAGTTCACAAGGATCACTTTCCGACTGATAGATCGTGTAGGAAATATTTCCTTCCTCATTTTTAGTCTTCTCAGCCAGTTCCGGTAGCATTTTCAAAATGCGTGACGCCTCCTTCTCTTTGAGTTTCCATTTCACGATGACTGTCTTTTCCATATCTAAGTGTCCGTAGTTCCTTTTAAGACAACCGTATACGTTTGCCGTTACGATTTAGCGGGAGCGTCGAAGTCGGTACTCACCGAGACGGATCGCCATTTGGCCAGCTCCGAGGCCACGAATGCGGTCTTCGCTTCAATGGCGGCGACCGCGTCGCTGCCGAACGGCAGGCGTAGAGGAGCTTCGGGATTTCCGGCGAGATCGACAATCGCCGCCGCCAGTTTGATCGGATCGCCCGGTTGTTTATGGTTCACGCTCTTCAATCTACCGCGAGTCGCGCCGGCCGTCTCCGTATAGTCATCGATACTCGTCGGGCTCACCATCAGAGATTGGGAATCGAGAAAGTCGGTACGGAAATAGCCAGGCTCGATGATCGTAACTTTGATCCCGAGCGGTTTCACTTCACCCGCAAGCGCTTCGCTCAACCCTTCGACCGCGAACTTCGTTGAGCAGTAGACGCCGAAACCGACGCTGCCGCGATATCCGGCGACCGATGACATATTGAGCACGTGGCCGGACCTCTGCCGGCGCATCTGCGGCAAGACGGCTCTGGTAACGCTCAGCAAGCCGAACACGTTGGCGCGATACAGCCGCTCCACTTCCTTGCTGGTGGCTTCCTCGACCGCGCCCAACAGTCCAAAACCGGCATTATTCAACAGGACGTCGATTCGGCCGAATCGTTTGACCGCCGCTGCCGCCGCTTCGCGAGCTTGCGGCTCGTTCGTTACGTCGAGCGGCAGGACCAGCAGGTTCGCCAGCATGTTCGGATGATTGCCGAGGGCGTCAACGATTGTTTGTGGATTGCGGGCTGTCGCCACGACGTGATCCTCGACTTCCAAAGCCCTCTTTGCGATGAGCGCGCCAAATCCCCGCGATGCGCCGGTGATAAACCAGGTTTTCATATTAGTTCTCCGTTTCTCGTTCTTGTTCGCCGAACCGTTTTCGGCGTCCAACGATGGAGAGAGGATACTGCCGAAAGCCGGCGCGCCGCCGTTCGCGGATTGCGGCGACTATCGCAAGATTGCGATAACAATAAAAAGTTGAGGATAGGAGCGGAAAATCGTGGTAAGCAGCCAGGAAAAGGAGAGTTATAGACTGCGGCGGAAATCGGTCGGCGTTACTCCCACGACCTTCCGGAACGCCGCGGCGAACGCGGAAGGGGTTCCATAGCCGACCGACAGCCCGACTTCCGTGACGCTTAAGAGGCTGTCTTCCAGCAACTTTTTAGCTAAGCTGATTCTTTGCAGGACCAGCCATTCGTGCGGCGTCTTGCCGGTCGCCTGACGGAAAGCAGTGCAGAAATGAAACCGGCTGAGATGAAGGATTCCGGCCAGTTCATTGAGGCTGAGCTCTTCGCTGATGTGTTCAATCATGTATTCGGTGACTCGCTTGACCTGCCAGGGAGCAAGACCGCGCCTGACATCGGGATCCGGCAGCGCTCCAACCGACGAATGCCCCCGGATCAGTTGAGTGCAAAGCAGGTCGATCGCCTGCTCGACAAAGAGTCTTGAGGACGAGTCAATTATAGCGACCTCACGGCTGAGCAATTCCATGATGCGCGCCGCAACCGGATCGTCGAATGCGACGCGGTCGAGCAGTTCGATTCGGCGCCCTTTGGCGAGAACATCGGCGATCGGTTGGAGTCGAGACGCCGGCAAGTAGACATGCGACACCTCGATTGAGCCCGCGACGTCCCACCGGCCGTCAGAGCCTGCCGGAATAATGGTGATTGAGCCTGGACGAGTACGCGAGGTGATTCGCTTTCCGTCGCCTTGCAGCATGATCTCTCTTTCCTCGCCGTGATACGTCATGATGACGTGATCGGCCATGGGCGGAAGAGAGTCGTGAACGGCGCCGTGACTCCAACGCTCGGTGAGCCGTGTGCCGCTTCCCAGCGCCCCTTCGACGAGAACAGGCGGATTGTCGAGGATTAACCCGATCTCCTCGCCTGGGGGTCGAACTCCGCCGGCGCGGCCGTCTCGGGCCGGTTCAAATGTTCTGCGTTGTTCCATGCGGTTTCGGCGAATAATCCAGTTTTATTTGCGCCTGCCGTCGCGCTCTTCCGCAAACCTCAATCGGCCGGGGCAATGACTCCAGCCCAAATGAATGTCGCGGAAGCGACTCAGGCGGACGGCATTGCCGCGGAAGTTGAGGTCAGATTCCGCCCACGACCATATTGCCGTGGCGCACAGCCCATGACCTTCTTAAAAGCTGTGCTGAAGGCGCTTTCGGATTCGTAGCCTAGCGATAAGGCAATGACGGAGATGGAATCGCTGGAATGCGCCAGTCTGTCTCCGGCCCGCAGCATTCGCCAGCGTGTCAGATATTCCATTGGCGACGCCCCAACCGTTTCTTTGAACCTCAGGGCAAAAGTCGATCGTGACATACCGGCGCGCTTTGCCAACTCCTGCAATGTCCAATGACGCGCGGGATCGTCGTGCATCGCGGCGATCGCCGCGCCTATCTGTTTATCCCCTAGAGCGAAGAGCCATCCAACACCGCCTTTCAGCCCTTCCGCCAGATGCAGCCGCAGGGCCTCTATCAGCATCATGTGGGCGAGATGTTGCAAAATGAGGAAGCCTCCAGGCTTCCGCTCGCGCAGTTCCTTCATCATCCGCTCCACAAACTCGCGAATCGCCGTCTTGTCCGATTCTTTTCGGATATGCGCGATGGGAGGCAACAGCCCCAGTAAGATGTCGGCATGATCGCCGTCAAGAGCGAAACGGCAACTGACAATAAAGCAGGCGCCGCCACCATTGTACGAGACGATGGCGCCATCCCCCGCAGCTGAGAATATCTCTTTGGCATCGACTGACGGCAAAGCCAGATCGCTTGCAAGGCAGAATGGCCGCCCACTCGGCAGTAGAAAACTATCCCCTGCCTCCAAATGCGTGGCCTCGGTGACGCCTTCCACGGACAGCCAGCACTGACCGGAGACCACAGCGCCGCATTTAATGCTCTTTTGCTGATCGGGAAACTGGATCGCCCAGTCCCCACTTGTGTCGAAACCTGCGGACATATAATTGCGCGGTTTCAGTAGCGATAGCACATCTGAGAGTGGATCCATAGAACATTCCGGACGATTGCAAAGATAATACGGACCATACTGCATAGATCGTCTCGCATCAATCCCATATTCTGATAATCACGAGCTATGGTCATTGAGCCGCCTCTGACTTAATAGAAGATGCGCGGCCGATCCATCGCCTACTTTAATGGTTACAGGGCCGCGAAGGCGGTCATGGATGAGATGAAATGAAGAACATACAGGAGAAGTTATTATGCGTGTTTTTGTTACTGGCGCTACAGGCTTTATCGGTTCTGCGATTGTTCGAGAGCTTATTGAAACAGGTCATCAGGTGGTTGGTCTTGCTCGCTCTGATACGGCCGCAAAGTCTCTTCTCGCCGCCGGCGCCGAAGCGCATCGCGGCTCACTTGAGGATGCTGATAGTCTGCGCAACGGCGCCGCGGCGGCGGATGGCGTGATTCATACAGGCTTCATCCACGACTTCTCAAAATACAAAGCTAATTGTGAGATAGACAGGCGCGCCATTGAAGCTCTAGGTTCCGCGCTCGTCGGCTCTGATCGCCCCCTGATCGTGACTTCCGGAATGGGGATCCTTCCGCAAGGGCGCCTTTCGACCGAAGAAGTGGCGCTGGTTTCCGGACCCACTTCACACCCTCGCACAGCTTCGGAGGAGGCGGCAGGTTTGGTGGCTGAGTGGGGCGCGCATGTGTCAGTGGTACGCCTTCCTCCGTCGGTTCATGGCGACGGTGATCATGGCTTCGTTCCGATCCTTATCGGCATCGCGCGTGAAAAAGGCGTTTCGGCCTATGTGGGCGCCGGGCGCAACCGCTGGCCCGCAGTGCATCGGCTTGATGCGGCTCATCTCTTCAGGTTAGCGCTTGAGAAGGGGACCGCCGGAGCGCGCTATCATGGGGTCGCCGAAGAGGGCGTGCCGTTCCAGGAGATCGCTGGCGTGATAGGCCGCCGACTGAACCTGCCGGTCGTCAGCAAACCCCCCGAAGAAGCAGCCGACCATTTTGGCTGGTTCGCGAGCTTTGCAGCGATGGATATCCCCGCCTCAAGTCAGCGAACACAGGAGCTGCTAGGATGGCGCCCGAAGCAAGCCGGACTGATTCCCGATATCGATCGGCCGAACTATTTCCCAGCTTAAATTGGCGTAGTGTCGCCATGGCCCCGCCAAGCATGTAGGATGGGCGGCCATAGTCTCTGGCCTCCCGTCCGTCCTATGCCCGCCAGTTTGTGGTGAGCTCTCGCGCGAAGTCATGGTACCGGCGAGGCGGATGACCAAGGAACTTCGTCACTGTTTCAATATCTTTGTCACTCGCGGTAAAGCCGCGCTCAAGATAGCTCTCGAACATCGTCCTGATGTCGAAAGCCATCCACGAAGGCATTCTCTCCCGCATTTGCCGCTCGAACACGTCCATGTCGTGCCCGGCGTATTGGATCTTTTTCCCGAGCAACTCACTCCATATAGCCGCCACCTTCGCGCCGCTCAGAACATCCGGACCGTTTAGATTGTAAGTCTTTCCATGATGCCCCTCGGTTGTCAGCGCAAT
>DASUFM010000684.1:0-5868 GCA_036274535.1 Blastocatellia bacterium | reverse complement strand
GGCGCGTGGGGACCGAAAGAGGCTGACGACCTGCTCAAGGAAGACGGACGCGAATGGCGCCCGATCGAGTGAAGCCAGAGACAGAGAGACGGAGGATGGAGGATCGAAGATGGAAGATCGAAGATAGCGATCCTCAATCCTCGATCTTCCATCTTCCGTCCGTCCATCTCTGTGGCTAAATCTATTGTGACAGGGCCGGTTTGAGCGTGAAGATGACGTAATCGCCGCGCTTGCGGTATTCATCGGGGTTGATCGCATCGAGGTTTTCGACCGGGACTACCGAGATTACTTTGACATTCGCTTTCGGCAATCGACGAACGGCCCGAGACGCCGTGCCGAGACGATAATCGCTATGGAACGCGCCGTTGAAATGAACCACCAGCGGGCGGCCCTGAGCGGCATCCTTTCCGATGGGCTGGCCACTGGGTTGGGCGGTAAGAGCATTGGCTATGGACTCGGACATTGTTTCGTCCTTCACGCATTGGGCGTAATAAAATCGCTCCAGGACGGCTCGTCGCTCCTCTTCCCGCTTCTTGTCATCCTGTTTGTCCCCGTCCTGTTGTTGATGCGCAGTGGGATGTCCGCCGCTCATTGCTTCGGTGAATCGTTTGAAGTAATCATCCATAGGGCAGGAGATTTCGGAGGCCACCAGCTTTCGGTCCGTCTCGGAATCGGGACGAGCGGCGTTGAGGCCTTCCCTCGAAACTTTAGCCGCCATCGGCCTGGGAATGTTGCTGGCGATGACTTTCCAGCCATGCGCGCGGGCGAACTCGACCAGCGGCCTGTAATCTGTCGCGTAGTTCGGCCAGGGTCGCGAGCCCTTCAGAAAATCTTCCTCGTTCAAACGCCCCGCGAGATATTCGTCGAGCGAGGTTTGCGTGTCGCGCTCGAACATCTCCATGGCGACAACAACATTGCCGCGACGCCGCGCCAGCCCTTCCAGGATAGCTCGCTCTATGCGATGGGTCGCCGGATCGTTGTGCTGTTCGCCCACCAGGGCCACGTCAGCCCTGGCGATCTCGGCCAGCATCGCCTCGAAATCGGTGAACCGCTTATCGCCCGACTTATAGACGCGATGCGGAATATATCCCGAGTTCATGTGCGGAGAATGCTGGGCGCGCGCGATTATTACGGAACTTAATAAAACGACCGCGGCCAACAGAAAACGATATGGGTTTGTGATCTTAGTGGTTCTCATTCGTTTCACCTTGCATTATCCGGTCAAGAGGAGCTGTCGATATGTTCCGAACAGTATAACCGTTTGCCTGCGATTCAGAAACCTATGTTTTTATCGAAGCTTTTCGGGAATCCTCACAAAGACAAGGGCAAGGATAAGCGCAAAGATAAGGGTCGCCCGTCTCACCTGGCGCTGGGAGAATACGGCGAGCGCCTGGTCGCGGAATATCTGGAGCGGCATGGCTACCGGATAGTCGCCGCGAATTTCGTCGCGCCGATCGGATACGGCAAGAACGACCGCCGCATCACCGGCGAGATTGACATCATAGCCTATGACGAATCGTCGCGGCCGTTCACGCTGGCTTTCATCGAAGTCAAAACCCGATCGAGCGACGAAATCGCCGCGCCCGAGACCGCCGTGGATATTCGCAAACAGCGCCAGATCATCCGGACCGCCCGCGTCTATAGCAGCATCATTGAAGTGTCGGAGGAGCCCTACCGATACGACGTCGTATCCGTAGTCATTAAACCCGGCGGCGCGCCGAACATAATTTTGCGGCGCGGGTATTTTTCTGAGCAAAGATTTAGCCGTAGCCGCCGTCTCCTACGCGACATTTAGTTTAGCAGACCAGTCCATTTATCATTTATGGTTTAAGATTTGAGATCTGTTATGATTCCGCGACCTTCCGACGACCAGCCTTAAAATTCATATGGAAAATGGTAAATGATTTGAGCCGCCCGTTGACAAATTATGTGGGCATAGGATAAAAATTGCATTCCGAGCGCGGGAGTAACTCAGTGGTAGAGTGCAACCTTGCCAAGGTTGAAGTCGCGGGTTCAAATCCCGTCTCCCGCTCCAAGGTTCTCAGACTTGACAATCCAACAGTCATCGAGATGCGGTGAGGGTGGATGTCAGAACTCCAAATCTGACTTTTTCCGGCTTCCCGTACCCCAGACTCGAGAGTTCGAGAGACTCATCGAAACTTTTTCATCGCCGCTTTGCTTCCCAGGCTTCGACTCCTCATTTTCTGCTAGTGGCGAGAATCCTCCCTGGTGATGGCCCGGTTATGACCCGGTTGTGACTCGGTTCTGGCCCGATATGGTTCGGTCTGGTCTGTCTTCCCTCGGTATAATCCTTCGCCTCGCGGCTGACGTGGGGCATGGAATGAAATAATTGGAACTATTGAAACAATCTTTGGATCAAAAAATTTTCCCAGGCGTATTACTGCTCGGGGGCTATTGTGATCTCGGTGTTTTGCTTCGGCTTATTTGACTCGTTTCCCCAGGATCTTCCGCCCCAACCACTGCCAGTCAATTAATTTAATCAGCGATGGCAGAGTCGGAAAATCAAACGTAAGAAGTGTTTGAGTCGAATTTACTTATGGGCGTCTCGATGCCTGGTGGACAGCTATTTTCTTCAGCTTAATGCAAGACTCCGGACGGATATACGTTCTTTTGAACGAGACTATTGGAAGGTAAATTTATGAAAGCAAAATTGATTAAGAAAGATTCTCCATTGCAGGAGCAATTGCGACATACTCGCAAAGCCAGGAAACCGCGCGGCAAGAAAGCGAACGCGGCCCGCTCTCCATTCGAGGCGCCGCGTGAATGGTTGAAGAAGCGCGCCGAAAATACGCCCAGCGCCCGCGAAGCCTTTGCCGCATTGTTCGCCAAGAGCGACCCCCAATCGGCCTGACTCTCAGGTCATCTCTTCTCTGCCTTTTCTTCACCGGCTGACTGCAATGACGATTGAACAGTGATGAGCCGAGCGGGAAATGACGCTCGAAGCTCATCACGGACAGTCGGCGCCATGTCCCCGCATCATTCGTGAATATTCTCCTTTCAGCGCTGGCAGCGAGACTGAAGAATTTGTCGGCGTCTCTTTCTAGAATTGCGCGTCTTCGGATACAATCACGTCCCAGTGATGATTGATCCCATCTTTGATCTCAATCACGGTCTATTCGTTTAAGCTCTGGCGCGGAGTTCGTCATTATGGCGCATTTGGCGACATGGAAGGAACAATGAAAACGCCTGGAGCTCCGCCTTCATGCGGTCAGGCTCGATAATCCAGACCGGCCGCCCGAATGAGGAGTTCCGAACGTATTTTCAAGGAATTAAGCCATGAACAACATACAACCGAAGAAGGAACACAAATTCACTTTTGGCCTCTGGACGGTGGGGAATCCGGGACGCGATCCTTTCGGGGAGCCTACCCGCCAACCGATTTCTCCCGTCAACATTGTCAAACGCCTTTCCGAGATCGGCGCTTATGGCGTCAACTTCCACGACAACGATCTCGTCCCGATTGACGCCGGCGCCGCCGAGCGCGACAAGATCGTCCACGAATTCAAGAAGGCGCTGGAAGATTACGGAATGGTCGTCCCGATGGCGACCACGAATCTCTTCACGGACCCTGTCTTCAAGGACGGCGCGTTCACGTCGAACGACCCGCGCGTCCGGCTTTACGCGGTCCAAAAGACGATGCGTTCGATGGATCTAGGCGCCGAGGTCGGCGCGAAGATATACGTCTTCTGGGGCGGGCGCGAAGGCGCCGAAGTCGATGCCGGGAGAGACGCCTGCGAAGCCGTCAAATGGTTCCGCGAGGCGATGAACTTCCTTTGTGAATATTCGATCTCGCAGGGCTACGGCTACAAGTTCGCGCTCGAAGCCAAGCCGAACGAGCCCCGCGGCGACATGTACTTTCCTTCGACCGGCGCGTACCTGGGTTTCATCAACACGCTCGATCATCCTGAAATGGTCGGCGTCAATCCGGAAGTCGGTCACGAGCAGATGGCGGGATTGAACTTCTACCACGTGGTCGCGCAGGCGCTCGAAGCGGGCAAGCTCTTCCACATCGACCTGAACGACCAGAAAGGCCCGCGCTTCGATCAGGACCTCCGCTTCGGCTCCGAGGGCATCAAGAACCTCTTCTTCCTGGTCAAGATGCTCGAAGAGAAAGGCTATGAAGGCCCGCGCCACTTCGACGCGCACGCCTATCGCAGCGAGGACGAAGAGGGCGTCTGGGATTTCGCCGCCGGATGCATGCGAAATTACCTGATCTTCAAAGAGAAGGCCCGGCAGTTCGGCGAAGACAAGGAGATTCAGGCGCTGCTCGCCGAAATCCGTTCGACCGATCCGTCGTTCGAACCCGTCCCGCTGAAATTCACCAAGGAGCGCGCGGAGCAGATCAGGTCGCTGGATCTGAACCGGGCCGAATTGACGAAGAAGAAATTGCCGTACGAAAAACTCGATCAACTGGTGATCGACCTGCTGCTCGGCGTCAGATAAAAAAATGATTTCAGACAAATCAATGGCGTCCGATTCGCCGGAATCCAAAACCGGCGCCGCGTCGGAACAAGCGCCAGTCACTAAAAAAGAGATTTTAGGCTGGTGCATGTATGACGTCGCCGATTCGGCGTTTACGACCGTCATCGTCACCGCGCTTTACGCCATCTATTTCGGCACGGTCGTCGTCGGCGACGTCGGCCGGGCCGATCAACTTTGGGGGTGGGGCGCTTCGATCTCGGAGGCGATCGTCGCCGTGCTGGCGCCGATTCTGGGCGCGATCGCCGATTTCTCCGGCAGTCGCAAAAAGTTTCTGGGCGTTTGCGCTCTGACGATCATCTTTTTCACCGTCGCCCTCTGGTTCGTCGGGCCGGGCATGGTGACGTTGGGACTGGGGCTGTACATCGTCGCGAACGTGGGGTTCGCGGGCGGCGGAGTGTTCATTGACAGCTTTCTGCCGGGAATCTCGAACAAATCTAACGCGGGACGGCTCTCCGGATTGAAATGGGCGATGGGTTACGCGAGCGGACTGGTGGCGCTGTTTCTGTGCGTGCCGCTCGCCAATTACATCAAAGCCAATCCGACGCCCTTCGAGCTTTCGCGCGCGCGATTGATTCCCGTCATTGTGGCGGTCTACTACGCCGTCGCCGTGATTCCGACCTTTCTCTTTCTCCGTGACCGCAGCGTCAAGCAGCCGCTGCCGCCAGGCGAAAACTATCTGACGGTCGGATTCCGGCAGCTCAGGCGCACGCTGGGCCACATCCGCCAATACCAGGACCTTTTCCGGCTGCTGATAGCCTTTCTCGTCTATAACGACGGCATCGTCACTGTCATCTATTTCGCCGCGCGATATGCGAAAGAGACCATCGGCTTTGAACCCAGTGACATCGTCTATCTGCTGATCATCAACAACGTCGTCGCCGCGCTGGGGGCTTTTTCATTCGGTTTCATCGCGGATCGCATAGGGCAGAAAAAGACTATCTACATCACTCTGGTAATCTGGATCGTCGCCGTCACTGTCGCCTATTTAGCGAACTCCAAAACCACGTTCTATGTCGCGTCTGTGCTGGTCGGCGTCGGCATCGGGTCGAGTCAATCGGTGACGCGGAGCCTGCTGGCGCTCTTCACTCCGAAAGAAAACGCCTCGGAATTCTTCGGGTTTCTGGGGATAGCGGGTAAAGCGCTGGCCTTTCTGGGCCCGTTCGTCTTCGGCACGATTTCGAGAACGACCGGCAGCCAGCGGCCGGCGATTCTTTCGGTCGGAGCGTTTTTCATCGTTGGAATGATTCTGCTTTCATTCGTCAACGAGGCGCGAGGCAAAGCGGCGGCGGGAACTCCGCTGCCGGCGGAAACGTAGTCTCGCCCGAACACTTTTTGACATATTATGCCTATAACCACAGGAACTCG
>DASUFM010000683.1:0-6637 GCA_036274535.1 Blastocatellia bacterium | reverse complement strand
CGCCGGTTCGCGGGTTTCAACGACGCTCACGCACGTCGCGGTCTTTCCAGGCAACGCCGAAATGAGCTCGCGAATTTTATCTATGCACTCCTCGTCGTTTTTAGAGCGATAATGCGCGACGCCGGAAATAGCGTTGTGCATTCGCGCCCCGCCCAGCGTTTCGCCGGAGACCTTCTGCCCCGTAGCGCCTTTGACCAGATTCGGCCCGCCCAGCCCCATAAACGACGTGCCCTCGACCATCAGGATCACGTCCGAAAGCGCCGGCAGATAGGCCCCACCCGCGACGCATTGTCCCATCACCGCCGCGATCTGCGGCACTTTCAGATAGCGGCGCATGATCGAGTTGTAATAAAAGATCCGCGCCGCGCCGTACTGTCCCGGAAAGACGCCCACCTGATATGGCAAATTCACGCCGGCCGAATCCACCAGGTAAACAATCGGCGTCCGGCACCGCATGGCGATCTCCTGGGCCCGAAGCATCTTCCTGATCGTTTCAGGCCACCATGATCCGGCCTTGACCGTCGCGTCATTAGCCACGACGACCACCTCGCGACCGGCGAGGACGCCAAAACCGGTGACGACGCCGGCCGCGGGGGCCTGGCCGTCGTATTCGTCATAAGCCATAAGCAAGCCGACTTCCTGAAACCTCGCGCCCGGATCGAGCAGGCGCTCGATGCGTTCGCGCGCGGTCAGTTTGCCCTGGCTGTGTTGGCGTTCGATCTTGTCCGCGCCACCGCCTTTTTGCAAACGGCCCTCCAATTCACGGAGTTCCCGAACGAGGCCTTCCAGATGAGCGCGGTTCGGATTCGGCGCCGGCTGCCCTGCTGACTGTTGTTCCATAGCCTCATAGATTGGCCTGCCCGCTCGTTAGAAGTCAACCGAAATTTTCTGTCGGGATGGCAATAGTTCGAATAGAGATATAGGATTAGCCCACAGACATCTTGATATGAACGAACATGGACATCACGAATGGAGCGAGACGCGGCTTCGCGTCCGTTATGCCGAGACCGATCAGGCCGGCGTCGTATATCACTCGAATTACCTGATCTGGTTCGAGGTCGGCCGGGTCGAGTTGTGCCGCGATTACGGGTTCAATTACCGCGATATGGAAACGGAGGCCGACGCGCTGCTGCCGGTCATCGAAGCCAGCGTCAGCTATCGCGCCCCGGCCCGATACGATGACGAGATCGTCGTTCGCACGCGGATCATCGAATTACGCAGCCGTCTGATCGGTTTCGCCTATGAAATTTTGCGCGCGAGCGACGGAACGCTGCTGGCCGAAGGCCGGACACGCCACGTCGTGATGAACCGCGAAGGACGCGCAAAATCGCTTCCCGACAAATATGCTGAGATGATGAAGAAACCGAAGAATTTCAGCCACGAATGAACACAAAGAGGATCGAGGATCGAGGATCTCATTGCCTGATGATGCGATCTTCCATCCTCCATCCTCTATCCTCTATCCTCTATCCTCTTCATTACTGCCTGAGCCTCTGCTGAACAGGCGCGAGTTCCTGATCGCCGAAAACCTCTTTGAACGCGCCGATGCTCGAAAGCACATTGCTGGTTTCGACCGGCATAAATATGACCTTCGAGTTGTTCGAGCGCGCCATCTCTCTCAGCGATTCAATGTACTTCATCATAATCAGGTACTGAGCCGGATTGCCCTGCCCGTTTGTGATGCCGACGGCGATGTGGCGAATGGATTCGGCTTCGGCGGCCGCGGCGGTCAGGCGGGCCTGGGCCTGGCCTTCGGCCTGCAGGATGGCTGACGCCTTCTCGCCTTCGGCGCGGGTGATGGCGGCCTGTTTCTCACCCTCTGCGCGGGCGATCGCGGCCTGTTTCTCGCCTTCGGCCTGCAGGACAACGGCGCGGCGATTTCGTTCGGCGGTCATCTGTTTTTCCATCGTGACGCGAACGTCTTCGGGTGGGTTGATGTTCTTCAATTCGACGCGGGTGACTTTGACGCCCCATTTGTGTGTGGCGCTGTCGAGCATCACGCGGAGTTTGCCGTTGACCGTGTCGCGCGAAACAAGCGCATGATCGAGATCGAGTTCGCCGATCACGTTTCGCATCGCGGTGATCGTCAATTGAACGATGCCGCCGATCAGGTCGTTGACTTCGTAAACGGCTTTGATCGGATCCATGATCTGCCAATAAATGACACTGTCGACCATGATCGTCACGTTGTCGCGCGTGATCACTGGTTGCGGCGGCAGGTCCGTGAACTGCTCACGCAGGTCGATCGTGGTCGTTCCGGGGCGAATGCCGGTCCAATAGACTCCGCGCGGGCGATCCAGAACCGGCGTGATGATATTCAACCCGCCGGCGGCCACGCGGCTGAATTTGCCCAGACGTTCGATCAACAAGACCGTCGCCTGGGGCACTATGTAGATCGCTTTCGAGGCGAAGACCAACGCCGCGATTATCAGGACAAGAAAAAGAAACAGAATCATATACTCCATAATTTCCTCCAGGTAATTATTCCCCCGAAATCTCGGCGAAGGGCCGGGGATGCAGAGCCTTTCGCCGCACATATATGGCGTTCCCCTCGATGCGTTCGACGGTGACCGAGTCGCCTTCGCACAGGGGTCGCTCGCCCTCGGCGGGAAAGGCCGTCCAGACCGAACCGTAAACGCTGACCGCGCCTTCATTGAGCGCGCCACGACTCGATTCGACTACCGTGCCTACCTGGCCGATGATGGTTTCGATTCCCGTACCGAACTGGTTCGCGCCGGCCGGGCGACTGAAAAATCTATCGAGGATCGTCCGCGACGCGATGACCAGCGCGACCGAGACGATCAGAAAAACCAGCGTCTGCGCGGCCAGACTGCTTACGCCGAGCAGCGCCACGGCCGCGGCGGCCAGCGCCCCGACTCCGAACCAGAGCAGGAAGAATCCCGGCGTTAAGACTTCGGCGACGACGAAGATGATGGCGATGATCAGCCAGATTACCCAGGCCAGTGTCATAGAGTTTCGGGCGCCAGCGGATTTTTGACTAATAAAATAGGGCTATAAGGCTTATAAGGCATATAGGTCCTATAAGCCCTATATGGCGAGAGTATGCTATGACAACATGCGGCGCCGAGGCAATAGATTATCTGGCAATGATGGCGATGCGATTTCGATTGGCCAGGGCGGTCGTCTCGTCGCGGTCGAAGATCAGGGTCTTGTCAGCCGTAATCGACATCGCCGTCACATTGCAGGAGCGCAATGTTTCGATGGTGTTCAATCCGATGACCGGCACGTCGAAGCGCATGTCCTGATCAGGCTTGGCGACCTTGACGACGGTGAGCGGGCGTCCGCGAACCAGTTCGGAGGCGCGGCGTATGGCGGCGTCAGTGCCTTCCATCGCTTCGAGCGCGACCACCGCCTGGTTTTTGACGACGATGGTCTGGCCCAGATCGAGCCGCGCGAGTTCCGTCGCGACGTGAAGGCCGTATTCGATGTCGGCCGCCTCGTTTTTGTTCGGAGCGCGGCCGGTCAAAACGCCTTCGCGCGCGAGCAGAGGCTGAAGAAAAGTCGTTGAATCGATCAACTCGACTCCTTCGGATTGCAATTCGTCGGCGACGGCGCCGATCAGCGCGTCGGTGTTGCGCCGCTTCAGGCGAGCCAGCATCCGCGCCATCCGCAGGTCGGGCAGCGCGTTGAGCTTGAAAATCTGGACGTGTTTGACCTGGCCGGCCATGATCGCTCGCGTCACGCCTTCGCGCTTGAAAAATTTGATGAGTTTGCCGAGATGCCCTACGCTGATCCATTCGACCGTGCGGGCGAGATTTTCAATTGCGGGATCGGTCTCTTCCCTGATTGCTGCGACGGCCATCTCGACGCCTTCAGCGCGGGCGCCTTCGAGCACGAGAAATGGAAATCGCCCATTACCTGCTATCAATCCAAATTTCATGACCTTATAGACCTGCCGGGCCGGCGCCTCAATGCGAAGTGGTATTCTTTGATTGCACGAAGAAAGGGGATTTGCCCGTTACCTGCATCGTCGAAAACCGCCCGTAATGGACCACCCCCGACCCGAGTCCCGGCGTCAACGAAAACATCCCCATCTTCAGGTCCTCGAAATAGAAAACAACGGCGATGCCGGCGTCGGTCAGACAGGGGCCGTGAAAGAATTTCTGATCGGGGAGCTCGGTCAGGATGAACTGGGCGGCCATCACGTCTCGGTCGACCAGTTGTTTACAAATGTTCTCGAGAATCGGTTCCAGGAATTTATGCATTGTCTCGTCAGCGCGCGCGCCCAGATGCATGAACTCCTCCTTCTCGCCGAAATTGTCGAAGAAAAACTTCCAGATCGCCCCGAAGTCCTCCTCGATCTGCATCTTTTCCTTTAAATCTTCAAGCTTTTGCAAATCCACTCCCATAATTTCTCCCGCGGAGGAACAGCGGGAGTAGGTAATGGGAAAGGAGAGACAAGGAGAAAAGGAGAAGTGGGGACAACGGGAAAAGAAATTTCATTCTCATCCTCCCCTTGTCCCCTTGTCCCTTGTCCCCTTGTCGCCTTGTCTTCCTCTCCTCACTCCCCACTCCCGCTGGAGCTACTTGGTAACGCCTCGCTCCGATGTTTCTATGAAATTGATCAGGTAATCAATTTCCGGGACGCCGCGCATTTCGGCTTTGATGCGTTCGAGGGCCTGCGACGTATTGAGGCTTGAAGCGAGCAGCAGGCGGAAGGCCTGCTGTATGTGGCGAATGGCCTCGTTGGAAAAGCCCTTGCGACGCAGTCCGACGGTGTTTGCGCCGTAGCATTTCGCATCCACTCCGTCGGTGCGCGCGTAAGGCAGCGCGTCCTTTACCAATTTTGAAAACCCGCCGACGAACGCATGGTCGCCGATGCGGCAGAATTGATGCGCGCCCACGAAAGCGGTGAGCGTCGCATGATCGCCGACCGTAACATGTCCTGCCAGCGCCGAGTTGTTGGCGAATATATTGCCCGACCCGATTATGCAATCGTGCGCGACGTGGGATTGGGTCATAAACAGATTGTCGTCGCCAACCGAAGTCAGAGAGCCGCCGCCTACCGTGCCGCGGTTCATCGTTACATACTCGCGTATGACGTTGCGCCGCCCGACTACGAGGCGCGTATCTTCGCCTTTGTACTTCAGGTCCTGCGGCGGCTGACCGATCGAGGCGAACGGATAGATTTGCGTCCCTTCGCCGATCTCGCAAGGGCCTTCAATGACGACGTGTCCGGCGACCTCCACATTGTCGTGAATGGTGACCTGATCGCCGATGATCGAATAAGGACCGACCGTGACATTCGCGCCGAGTCGAGCGTGCGGATTGATAATCGCTGTTGGATGAATCATGTGATTGCGGATTGCGGATTGCGGATTACGGATTGATGAGTTCATTCAACAGCCGGACGCGAAATCGGAATTGAAAAGCGTCTCAATCCGCAATCCGCAATCCGCAATCCCGTTATTTCTGCCTGTCCGCCAGCGCGGATGAGAGGACGGCCTCGGCCGCGAGCTGGCCGTCAACATAAGCCTCGCCGCGCAGCTTGGCGTAGCCCATCTTGTATTTGATCACGGTTACTTCCAGCCGCAATTGATCGCCCGGTCGAACCGGCTTGCGGAACTTCGCCTCCTCGATGCCGGTGAAATAGAGCAGCTTCGAATCGCGGTCGGGAACCTCGCGGAAGAGGAGCACCGCGCCGGCCTGCGCCATCGCCTCGATGATGCAGACGCCGGGGAAAACCGGCGCGCCGGGAAAGTGCCCCTGAAAAACCTGCTCGTTGATCGTCACGTTCTTGATCGCGACGATCCGCTTGAGCGGCTCCACATCGAGCACGCGGTCTATCAGCAGCATTGGATAACGGTGTGGGATTATTGATTGAATTTCAACGATGTCCATAAATGGGTATAGCGGCTCAATCGCCAGTCTTCCTCTCCAGTTTTTTCAATCGATCGAACAATTCCGGCAACCGCGAGTACAGGACCTGCGATTTGCGCCACTGTTGATAATCCATGGCGGGCATCATTCCGCCCATGAGCTTGCCCGGTTCGACGCTCTTGGTGACGCCGGTGCGGGCGGTGATGATCGCGCCGTCGCCGACGGTAATGTGCTGGTTGGTTCCGATCTGGCCCGCAATGATGCAATTGCGGCCAACCGACGTCCCGCCGGAAAACCCGGCCAGGGCCGCGACGACCGTGTTTTCGCCGATTTCGACATTGTGGCCGATCTGGATCAGGTTGTCGAATTTCGCCCCGCGCCGGATGCGCGTGCAACCGAAGCCGGCGCGATCCACACAGCAGTTGGCGCCGATCTCGACGTCGTCCTCGATCACCACGCGGCCCACCTGCAGGATTTTGAACTGGCGTCCTTCTTCGTCAGGCGTGAAACTGAAGCCGTCGGCGCCGATCACCACGCCGCTGTGAATGCGGCATCGCGCGCCGATCTCGGTGTCATCATAGATCGATACGTTGGCGAAGATCACCGTGTCGTCGCCGACGCGGCAGTTATCGCCGACGACCACGCCCGGATGCAGCGTCACGCGGTCGCCGATGATCGAGTCCCGGCCGATCGTCACGCGCGGATGAATCGAACATTCCTCGCCGACACGGGAATTTTCGCCCAGAACCAGGTCGGAGCTGACGCCGCGGGCTTTATAAGGCTTCGAATGAAAAGC
>DASUFM010000682.1:0-4757 GCA_036274535.1 Blastocatellia bacterium | reverse complement strand
ATTGGGATCTCATTTTTAACCGGCATCATAGTTGGCTTGGTCCCTGGATGGCAGGCGGCGAGAATCGACATCGACCGAACACTCAAGGAAGGATGGCGGCTTTCCTCCGATTCGACCAGATTCTCAAGAATAAGGAGCATGTTAGTAATTATCGAGGTTGCGCTCGCATTAACGCTGCTCATTGGATCTGGATTGCTTATAGGAAGTTTCAGCCGAGTTATCAGGGTCGAATCGGGGCTCAACGCTTCAAATGTTCTGACAGCCAGTATCTCGCTGCCGAAAGCCACATATCCCCCTGTGCGAACAAGGCAGTTTTTCAGCGATCTGATTTCAAGAATGCGCGCGTATCCTTCAGTTAAGTCCGTTGGGGCGACCAATATTCTTCCGATGGGCAAAGGAGATACAGTGGCTTACCTGTTTGAAATAATAGGGCGGCCTAAGGCTGGAAAATTCGATGAGATGTTCGCAAACCATCGTGTTGTGACGCCGGATTATTTCTCGTCTTTAGGCATACCTTTGGTTGAGGGAAGGTATTTTACCGAGCAAGATGAGGAAAATACGAAACAAGTGGTCATAATTACTGAGTCTCTTGCGAAACGGTTCTGGCCGAATGAACGGCCAATAGGTAAACAGATACAATCAGTCATAAAAAAAGATACCCCGGTTGAAATTGTCGGAGTCGTCAAGGATGTGAAACATTTGGGGCTTGAGAGTAATATAAATCACGAAATATACTTTCCTTACCGTCAGTCGTTTACACGGCTTACGGCGCTTGTAATAAAATCTGATTCCGGCCCGTTAAAATATGCGACTGCTGTTCAGAAGGAAGTACAGGCTCTCGGCCAAACTTTGCCGGTTTATGATATAAAGACGATGGAACAGCGAATCGATGAATCAACTGGTCATCGCCGTTTTATCACATTTTTGCTTGGAATATTCGCGGTGATCGCGGTCTTGCTAGCAGGCATAGGCATTCATAGTGTGGTTTCATATTCCACATCACAACGTACCAGCGAGATTGGAATCAGAATGGCGCTTGGGGCTGAGCGAAGACAAATACTGACACTAATTATCGGGAAGATAATGATGTTAGTATCCATGGGCGCCATTATCGGTATAGTGGTGGCAGCCATGCTTACCAGAGTCATGGCTGGAATACTTTACGGTCTCATACCGATGGATTTCCCAACATACATAATAACAACCATTGTAATGCTGGTGATCGCAATGATGGCCGCATTCTTCCCTGCATACAAGGCGACAAAAGTTGATCCGCTTGTTGCCCTTCGCTGTGAATAAAAAAGACCTAGATCCTGCCATTGGCGACTGGGCTTACGCTAATTTCTCCAGATTCGGGCGCGTCGTATGCCATTTCGTCGCGCGCTCGTAAGCCAGCGCCACGCGGAGCGGCGCGGCTTCATCATATAGATTGCCGGTGAACATGATCGCCTGCGGCTGGTTGTTGAGGAATCCGCATTTAGTGACTACGGCCGGGTGGCCGGTCAGGTTGGTGATCAGCAGGCTGGCGCTGCCGGGGGCGGGCGTGACGAAGACATCCCATTTCGACATCAGTGAATCCATCTCGCGCATCAACAGCGTGCGGGCGCGCTGCGCGCGTATGTATTCGACCGCCGTGATGAAGCGCGATGTGCGGAAACTGTTCGGCCAGTCGCCGGGGCTCTGGCCTGACAACTGATTGACGCGCCCGTCACGCGTGATGTCGTCGAAAGCGGCCGCGGCCTCGGCGTTCAGAATGATCCGCAGGCTCTGCGCCGGGAATTGCGGAAGCTCCATCGGTTCGAGTTTAGCGCCGGCCTGCCGCAGCGCGTCGAGGGCTTCCTGGTACATTTTCTTTCGCTCGCCGCCGCCCTGATTGCCGCCCTGTCTCTCGAATTCAGCTTTGACATAACCGATGCGCATCTGCGCCAGCGGCCTGTCCGGGTTCCAGTTGAACGCGGCGTCGCCGACCGTGATGTCGCGTCCGTCGGGGCCGTAGATCGCGTCCAGAACGAGCGCGCAATCTTCCACGCCGCGACAGATCGGGCCGATCTTGTCCATAGTCCAGCTCAGTCCCATCGCGCCATAACGGCTCACGCGGCCGTACGTCGGACGCAGTCCCGTCACGCCGCAGCGCGACGAAGGCGAAACGATCGAACCAAGGGTTTCGGTGCCTATTGCAAACCCGACCAGCCCGGCCGATGTCGCCGAAGCCGAGCCCGCGGACGATCCGCTGGACCCGATGGTGATGTCTTCGGGCTGCCACGGATTGCGAGTCATTCCGGCGAACCATCGTCCGCCCATCGCCAGCGCGCCCATTGAAAGTTTTGCCATCAGCACCGCGCCCGCGTCGCGCAAACGTTCGATCACCGTCGAATCGTAATCGATCATCTGATCGCGATAAGGCTCGGCGCCCCAGGTGGTCTTGATTCCCTTAGTCGCGAAGAGGTCTTTCACGCCACAGGGAATGCCGTGCAGCGGGCCACGATATTTGCCGCGGCGAATTTCACGCTCGGCCTCTTCGGCCTGTTTCAGCGCCAGCTCTTCGGTCAGCGTGACCACGCAGAGCAACGGCGGGCCGTATTTTTTCAGCCGCGCCAGATACATCTTCGTCAATTCGACGGGCGAGACCTGTTTTGCGCGGACGAGTTCGGCGAGTTCCGTGAGCTTGCTGAACGCGAGCTCATCGACGGATTTGAACTTCGGCGGTTGGACCTTGCTCGCTTTGATCTTCGTCTTCGCGGCGCCGGATTTTTTGCCCGGCGGAGCGGGGTGAAAAGCGATCGCGGGCTCGGTGTCGAGCGGCACGTCGATCTTGCGCAGGGCTTCGTAACTCGCCAGGTTGCGGTTGACGCCCGGCAGGGCCATCGCCTCCTGCGCGTCGGTCAATTCGATTCCTATCAATTGCTCGGCCGCGCGCAGCGTCTCTTTAGTCACTTTCTGAGTCGTCTGTTGCGGGGCCTGCTGAGCGTTCGCGATTGCGGCGCCGCCGAGCCCGGCCGGGAGCAGTTTGACGAACGATCGGCGATCTATCTTTGCGGGATGGCGTTTGCGGGTGTTTTTCATAATTTTCCTCGATAGCAGAGATAGGACAGATAGGACAAATAAGACCTATCTGTCCTATCTCTCAATTGAGTCTTCCGCCTGTCCAGTCATCGAAATTCTGTCTGCGCGACGGACGTTCGGGGGTGGCGCGGCCATAACTGACGTCGCCATGTTCTTCTGAGCGCGCCAATTTCTTGGAGGCGCAGAGCCCTTCCAGAATCAATTCGCAGGCCGAAGCGATCGCGCCGTCGGTGTCCTTTTCGACCTTGCTGCCGCGGACGGCGTCGAGCAGGCCGGGCACGCTCTGGAATTCCTTGATGGCTTCTTTGTCGGAGATCATGTCGCTGATCGTCAGCGAGTTTCCGTGGTTGAAATGGTCCAGCGTAGGCCGGAAATCGATGCCGCTGAATCGCGAGCTGAAAATCTCGCCGCAGGCTTTGCGGATCAGTTCTCGCGCCACTCGTTCGGCGCCTATTTGTTCGCCTTCGTATTCGAGCTCGATCTTGCCGGTGATCGCCGGGATCGCGGCGTAAATATCGCTGATGCGAGTGGTGGACACATTTTCGTGGTTTATCAATGCGCGCCGTTCGGCGTTCGACACGACGCTTTCCAGGACTGTGATGGGCAGGCGCTGGCTGACGCCGGAGCGCTTATCGATGCGTTTGTCTTCGCGCGCGATGAACGCGATCTGTTCGACGATTTCGCGGACGGCCTTCGGAATTACAAAATTCAACTGGCTGTAATAAGGAAGGCTTTTATAATCGCGGCCACGACCGGTCCAGGCTTCCTGCTTCGTGATATCGACGCCTTCCTTGACCGACGCCGGGTAATGGGTGTGAATTTCGGCGCCGATGCGGTCTTTGAGCGGCGTGATGATTTTGCCTCGCGCCGTGTAATCTTCGGGGTTGGCCGAGAAGACCAGCAACGTGTCGAGCGGAAGTCTGATGGGATAACCCTTAATCTGCACGTCGCCTTCCTGCATTATGTTGAACAATCCGACCTGTATTTTCCCGGCCAGGTCCGGCAGTTCGTTGACGGCGAAGATCCCGCGGTTGGCGCGCGGCAGCAGGCCGTAATGGATCGTCAACTCGTCTGAAAGCAAATGTCCCCCGCGCGCGGCCTTAATCGGGTCCACGTCGCCGATGATGTCCGCGATAGTCACGTCGGGCGTCGCCAGCTTTTCAATATATCTCGCGTCGGGGCCGATCCAGGCGATCGGCGTATCGTCGCCCTTTTCGGCGATGAGCCGTTTGCCGTAAGCGCTGATCGGCCGGAATGGGTCGTCGTTGATTTCCGACCCGGCGATGATCGGGATCTCGTCGTCGAGCAGCGTGGTCAATTCGCGCAGGATGCGGCTCTTGGCCTGGCCGCGCAGTCCGAGCAGGATGATGTTGTGTTTGGCCAGCAGCGCGTTGATGATCTGCGGAATGACGGTGTCGTCGTAGCCTAATATGCGTTTGGTGACTTTCCCTTTGTCGTCCTTGCGCGCAAAGAGCTCGTCGCCGTCGCGCAGCGCGTTGATCAGGTTTTGCCGGATTTCGTCTTTGACCGGGCGAGTGCGCAGCCCTGCGGCTTTCAATTCACCAAGGGTTTTCGGTTGTGACATGTTTGTAGAAGCCCTCGAAGTGAGACTAAGCGCTTGCGACCTATGCGGATAAGTGGTTCGCCACGCAATTAACGGTTAAACGAGACTTTGTCCAATGTGAGATCGGCGC
>DASUFM010000681.1:0-3307 GCA_036274535.1 Blastocatellia bacterium | reverse complement strand
CAGCCTCGAACCAGTCCAGAGTGCCGCCGGACCGTCCCACAAGCGCGTCAATAAAGGCGCGGAATTTATCAGGCACGCCGAAGGCGACCAGCGTGAAGTTGAGCGCGTCTACTGCTCTGGCGATTTCTTCGGGAGTCAGTTGGTGCACACCGCCTCCCTTCCAGAGAGGCCCCCCAGGATTCCTGGGGGGCGCAGTCTGAACAGTCGCGCGAGCTCCGCCCGCACGGCGTCGACGCGCTCGAGGCGCTCGGCTTCGCGCAGGTGACGCGCGCACAGGCGCCGCTGATCGCCACCGGGGCGATCGATCCAGGCGGCCCGGGCCGCCGAGGCGCAGCGCCAAGCGTAACAATTTTGGTTTGGTGATTTTGGTTGGCGTGTGTTAGTTTCTTGGTGTACCAAGTTTTTAGACCTCGAAAGCGCCGCCGGAGTCGTGCCCGGCGGCGTTTTCAATTTGTGGTCTTGGCTGAGATAATCACTCAGCCAGACCCAAGGGTTTTGGTGAAAACAGCGCAGAGTTAGGCCGCGTCCTCAGAAAACTTGACCTGGCTCTGCGTTTCTTCTTTGCCCGACAGGTACCGCCGAGCCTCGTCGGCGGGAATCAGCACGCGGCCGCGCGGCTTGATCGCGCGGAGCTTGCCGTCGTTGATCTCTCGGATGATCGTCGATCTGCCGAGACTCGTGAGCTCGGCAAATTCGCGAATCGAATAAGCTAATCGTTCTTCAGTCAATCTTCTCTCCCTTCTGAAAATGAAAAACCCCGCCACGCAAAATCCAGAAAAAGCAAAAGCAAACGCGGTTTCGCAATCACGAATAGTGATCGCGCACCCGGCGATTTCCTCTAGCTCTCCCAGAGTCTTTGCGTGGCGGGGTTTCGATTTTTCTTTCCCCGCTCTTTGATCGAAGTTGCTCAAACTTCGAGAGCGTGTGTAACTCGCGATCAGCGTAAGCACGATTCCACAAGCTGTCAACAGGTTTTTTGTTATTCCGCGCAGTTTGCAGGTACGCTTGACAGCGCGCTGAATGTGTGGCGTCCATATGGCGCCAAAATCGTGAAACCGGCTGAAATCGCTTGACATTTGTTGAAACGGAAAAGTCAAGCTAAATACCGACAAGCGCGAATGTTCTGAAACATCTTGACATTCTATGAAATTCCCATTTTTAAATAGCGGATTTATTGCGCCTGCTGACAAGCCGGTTTTATACTCCTTGTTGTTCGATCATCAGCGGTAGAGTGTTCATAACCAACCAAGGAGAATCCCATGACGAATCGCAGAAGGTTAGCCCTACTTATTCTCGCGTTGATCGCCTGCGTCGGCGTAGCTATCGCCCAAACCCCAACCCCTGAAAAACAACGACCTATAAATCAAGCCCAGGTTGAGGCCAAAGACCAGGCGCCCGACATCAACGGCGCATGGACCGGAACCTGGGGCGCATACAATCCTGCGCAGGGAACAACTCCGCCCAAGGAAATCTGCAAGCAAGTCAACGCCACGGTCGAACGTAAAGATGATGTCTGGGAAGCTACATTCGAAGGCGATTGCGGGCGCCCCTACAAATACACGATAAAGATGGAAGGCCGCCAGGTGGGCAAGGCAGTGATGTTCAAAGGGACAGTGGACCTCGGCAAACAGGACGGAGGCGTCTTCGATTGGATCGGACGCGCCAACGAAAAGGAGTTCATAGGCTTTTTCACCAGCGCGTTTTATACCGGGACGTTCAATCTATCAAAGTCGAAATGAGCGGGAGTCAGCAGTCATGTACTGTCCTCAATGCGCGGCCCAATTAGTCGATAGCGACAAATTCTGTCGCGCCTGTGGCGCGGACCTGAAGGCGGCCGCCCTGGCGCTCGCCCAGCAACCGCTCCCTTCGAAGAGCGGCAAGAATAAAGCTGGAGCCCCGAAGAAAGAAAAGGCAGAGTTGGAAAAACAAGGGCAGGGCCTGCGCAAAGCCGCTGAGGGAGCGACCATGCTGGCGGGATCGCTCTTGATAGGTCTCCTCATACGTTTACTCTTCAATCACCAGGACCCTCTGGGGATCTGGGTGGTATTCTTCGGCTGGATGGCTGCTATGGGCGTCTTCCGGCTGGCTTCAGGTCTTGGCGCTATTATGCAAGCTTCCAGCGTGGGCGCTGTGGGATCGACAGATGAGGAGCCACAACCAGTCGATAATCCTGTAACGGTTCCTGACACCGATCCTTTGGACAATCCCGGCTTACAGCCTTTGCTGAGCGTTACGGAAAATACCACTCGCTCGCTTGAGCCGGCTCACAAAGAGTACGTCGCAAAAGAATGAAACCAGTATAGCTATAAGCCGGTAACGACCTGATGAAAGTCTATGCGATTGAACATGTGCAACTGGCAATACCGCCGAACGGAGAGGACGCGGCGCGATCTTTCTATGCAGGCATACTTGGATTGACCGAGAAGCCCAAACCGCCTCGTCTCGCCGCGCGCGGCGGCGTATGGTTCGAGCAGGGAGAGTTGAAAATCCATCTCGGCGTCGAGTCCGACTTCCGGCCGGCGAAAAAAGCGCATCCCGCATTACTCGTCGATGGCCTGGATGAACTCATCAGGCAGTGTAAACAAGCTGGCGTTCCGGTCGTCTGGGATGAACCGCTCGATGGATTCCGTCGCGCCTACATCAGTGATCCATTCGGCAACCGCCTCGAATTGATGGAGCCTGCATAACATTTGTTGATGGAGTCTTGAGGAATTTTGGAGTCAGGATCGAATCATGAAGAAACTCTGCGCAACTCTGGCGATTATCGCGTCACTGCTCTTCGCGCCTCTTTCCGCGCATGGCAGCCAACAGAAGTCCGGCTCTAATGATCAATCGCCTCGGGTGATCAAGCTGTGGCCCAAGGGCGCGCCGGGCGCGACTGGCGATTCGGACGAAGACACGCCGGCCATCATTCCTTATTTGCCGGCAGCCGATAAGAACACCGGCGCCGGCGTGTTGATCTGTCCGGGAGGCGCTTTCACGAATCGCGCAGTCAATCACGAAGGCGTCCTGATCGCGCAATGGCTGAAGGCGCGAGGCATTGCGGGTTTCGTTCTTCGATATCGCATACGCCCTCTCTACACTCCGAACGACTCGACTCAGGACGCGTTGCGCGGGATTCGCTACCTGCGCGCGAACGCCGCTGAATTTCATATCGATCCCAATCGCATAGGGATCATCGGATTTTCAGCCGGCGCGGAGCTCGGCGCCTTCGCCGCGTTCAGGCAGGCACCGGCGCAGCCCGAAGCCGTAGACCCTATCGATCGCGTGTCCAGCCAGGCCAATTTCATGATTCTGGCTTACGGTT
>DASUFM010000680.1:0-3912 GCA_036274535.1 Blastocatellia bacterium | reverse complement strand
GCGTGCATCGCGTCTTCGACACGCGCCTTCTTCTCCTTCATCTCGGTCTCGGTCGCCGCGCCGACCTTGATCACCGCCACCCCTCCGACCAGTTTCGCCAACCGTTCCTGCAACTTCTCGCGGTCGTATTCCGAGGTGGAACCTTCGGCTTGCGCGCGCAATATTTTGACGCGGCCTTCGATTTCGCCCAGCTTGCCAGCGCCTTTCACAATGATAGTTTTGTCTTTGTCAATCATCACCTTCTTGGCGCGGCCCAGGTCTTCCAGGGTGACCTTCCGAAGATCAAGGCCGAGGTCCTCGCTGATCACCTGACCGCCCGTCAGGATCGCGATATCTTCGAGCATCTCCTTGCGGCGATCACCGAAGCCCGGCGCTTTTACGGCGGCGACATTGATCGCGCCGCGCAACTTGTTGACGACTAATGTCGCGAGCGCTTCGCCTTCGATGTCTTCCGCGACGATCAACAGCGCCTGACTCTTTTTGGCGACCTGTTCGAGCAGCGGCAAGAGGTCATTCATTGAGCTGATCTTCTTTTCGTGGATCAGAATCAACGGATGATCCAGAACCACTTCCATATGCTCAGGGTCGGTAACGAAATAAGGGCTGAGGTAGCCACGGTCAAATTGCATCCCTTCAACGAATTCCAGTGACGTCTCCATCGTCTGCGATTCCTCGACCGTGATCACGCCGTCCTTACCGACCTTCTCCATCGCGCTCGCGATGATCCCGCCGATGGCGGCGTCGCCGTTGGCGGAAATCGCGCCGACCTGTGTGATCGCATCACCCATCACTGGCTTGGAAAGACGCTCGATCTCTTTCATCGCGCGTGCGACGGCTTTGTCTATGCCGCGCCTTAATGCCATCGGGTTCGCGCCTGCGGCCACAGTCTTGACGCCTTCGCGGAAGATCGCCTGGGCCAGCACGGTCGCCGTGGTCGTCCCGTCGCCCGCCACATCGGAAGTCTTCGAGGCGACCTCACGCACCATCTGAGCGCCCATATTCTCCAGCGGGTCTTTCAACTCAATCTCTTTCGCAACCGTCACGCCGTCTTTGGTAATCGTTGGCGCCCCAAATCTCTTGTCAATGACGACGTTGCGCCCCCTCGGGCCAAGCGTGATCTTGACCGTATCGGCGAGTTGGTTGACACCGCGTAAGATCGCGGCGCGTGATTCCGTCCCATAAATTACTTGTCTTGCCATGTCTTCCTCCCTCTCTTCATTCAATATCGTTGTGATGTAAAGGCGCCAAGGCTGTTCGGGGGGCTACTTGCCACGTTTTTTGCCGTTGCTGGAATTGGTCACGGCGCCAGCGCGTTCGACGACGCCGAAGATCTCATCCTCGCGCATGATCAACAGCTCTTCGCCATCGAGCCTGATCTCGGAGCCGCTGTACTTGCCGAAGAGCACGCGGTCACTTGCGCGGACATCGAGCGATTGTCTGGCGCCATCTATGCGATACTTTCCCTCACCGACCGCCACGACTTCCCCCTCCTGCGGTCTCTCTCGAGCGGTGTCCGGGATGATGATCCCGCCGCGCGCCTGCTCGCCCTCCGCAATCCGGCGCACGACCACATGGTCGTGCAGGGGTCTGATGTTAGTAGCCATAGTTCTTTATCCTTGTTCCTTTTGATTTACTGATAAATCGGAGGGTTCAGGCGCTGTATAATAGCGCTTAGCTGTTACTTTCGGCGTCTCAGGCTGAGCCTCGAAGCGATCCAATTGATCCCGTTTGAAATTGAGCTTGTATCGGGCCCAAACTAACTTCCCAGCAGCTCCAAAACCGAAGTACTTGCCTAGCTTCTGAAGCAGAACGGGGGAGCGGAGATTCTTCTGCTCTAACTCGTCAAGCTGAGCTTCCAGAACTGCAATTTCCGCTTTTAGATTTTCGACCCTGCGCTGGAACCGTAGAGGGTCTTGTTCAAATTTGGCGCCGGGCATGTATCACGCTCCTTTCAGGACAGCTCGAATAGACATTCATAACTCCTTGCGTCAGGTAAATTCTTAAATTCCACACTGATGATCGGCCAGCCTGGAATAAATTGCTGTGCAATATTGGACAATCTCGAAAAGGAAGTGGCGGGGTTGTGCCTGGTATTTACCGATATTTATTTAACTACGACTACATGCAATCAATCTTCGGTTAGCTTGCGAAAGTGATAGCCCAGCGCGGCCAGCCTCATCGCCTCTGCGAACTTATCGCGATGCCGGGTAAAGGCGCGGCGCAAGTAGCGCCAGAACTCGCCGCGCGCTCGGTCGCGCACACCGAGCTCCAGCATGACGCGAAAGAGAGTTACCACGTCGCTGGCAAACCCATTGCGACGCGCCTCGGGCGCGCCTGCGACTACTCGCTCCAGGCAATTAAGCGCGCGCTGATAGTATTCGCCCGGGCTATAGATGGCGCGCATAATTGATTTATAGCCTTCGATGAGACGCGTGGCGTCCATCTTTGGGACGAAGTTCAGCGAACCATCGGTATTATTCCCTGTGCTCTCAAGGAGCAATCGCCCTTCGCGCTCAAGCCGCCGCCAGAGCTGAGTGTCGGGCAGCGCCGTCAACAACCCCACCATCGCAAGTGGAATAGCGCTCTCCCGAATAAACTCGATCTGCCGCTCGAAGATGTCATCAGGATCGTTGTCGAAGCCGACAATGAAACCAGCCATCACTTCCATACCGTAGTTTTGAATCCGTCTGACGGAATCGAGAAGGTTGCCGCGGATGTTCTGTCCCTTCTGGGCCTCCTTGAGACTTGCCTCGACCGGGGTCTCGATGCCGAGAAAGACGCGGCGGAAGTGAGCGCGCCGCATCCCGTCAAGCAATTCCTCATCCTCGGCAAGGTTCACGCTGGCTTCAGTAATGAAAGAGAATGGGCGCCCGTGACGCTCCGACCAATCAGCCAGGACAGGGAGCAGTTTCTTGACATTGCGCTTGTTGCCGATGAAGTTGTCGTCGACGATGAAAACCATCCCGCGCCAGCCCAGGCGGAAGAGCGCATCCAACTCGGCCAGCATCTGCTCATTACTCTTCGTGCGTGGGACGCGGCCGTAGATCTCGATGATGTCGCAGAACTCGCACTGGAAGGGACAGCCGCGCGAGTACTGGACCGACATCGCGCTGTAGCGTCTGAGGTCAGCGAGATGGAAATGGGGGATGGGCGTCGCGGAGAGCGCCGGCCGCTCAGCAGCCTGATAGATGCGCTTCGGCTCTCCACGCTCGAGGTCGCGAACGAACTCCGGCAAGGTCGTCTCTGCCTCGCCGAGGAAGATGTGATCAGCCTCGGGCAAATGCTCGGCGCCGGTCGTCACATACGGTCCTCCGATGACCACTCGCTTCCCCTCCGCTTTGCATAACTCGACGACGCGCCGGAGCGAATCCTTCTGCACGAGCATGGCGCTACAGAAGACCACATCCGCCCATTCGATATCGGCCGCCTTGAGCGGCTGAACGTTCATATCCACCAGCCGCCGCTCCCATGCGTCGGGCAGCATGGCGGAGATGGTCAAAAGGCCGAGCGGGGGGAAGGCCGAGCGCTTGCCCTCGAAAGAGAGCGCATGACGGAAGCTCCAGTAGGTGTCGGGAAACTCCGGATAAACGAGCAGCGTCTTCATAACTGGGTTCCTTGTTCATCAACTCGCACGACCGTATGCGACTTATCGCGCAATGAAGGCTCTAGCGTGCGAATGGACATTCGGCGCTGCTTACTCGCCTCACTTTCATCCGGCGACTCGGCGAAATCGGCCGTGGAAAGATGTTTGGCGACCGCCTCCGAGATCATTTGCAAAACCATTCCGCAGGACCGGCAGAATTTTTGATTCTTCGAAATTTCTGTTCCGCAATTAGGATAATGCATATAACCTCTTAATCGCTCAATCTCTATCATTGCAGCCTCTAATTCTTGGGTGGCGTAGCTATGACA
>DASUFM010000679.1:0-5256 GCA_036274535.1 Blastocatellia bacterium | reverse complement strand
GAGGGCGCGGCCGCGGCCTTTCGCGCCATAGCGCAGTCCGACAGCGTGGTGGTCGATCCGCATAAACATGGCCTGCAGCCTTACGGCTGCGGCTCCGTGATCTTCCGCGACCCCGCCGTGGGGAGGTTTTACAAACACGATTCGCCGTTCACTTATTTCACTTCGGGCGACCTGCACCTGGGCGAAATCAGCCTGGAATGTTCGCGCGCGGGCGCCGCGGCCGCGGCCTTGTGGGCGACTTTGAAATGCTTCCCGCTCGAGTCGGAAACGGGGCTCGGCGCGGTCCTGCGAAAGACGCGCAAAGCCGCGCTCGAATGGGCGAGGTTGATCGAAACGAGCGAAGAATTGCGCCTGATCCTTCAACCCTCGCTCGACATCATCAATTTTTACGCGACCACGAAAGGATTGAAGGCGTCGCAGATCAGCGCGTTGACTCAGCGCGTCTTTGAAGATCTGATGAACGACGCTGCCCATCCGGTCTACCTGGCGAAATTCAATGCGAAGCCGGGCCATCTGGCGAGGCATTCCGGCCTGATCTGGGACGCGCCGCTCGTGACCGTCTTTCGCAGCGTACTGATGAGACCGGAGCAACTGGAATACGCCCCGGTGTTGCATGAAAGAGTGCTGGCTGAACTCGCGCGCGCAAGCAAATAAAGTCGTCAAGGCAGAAACTAAAACCCGCTACCTATTACCTAAGACCTATAAACACAACCTTCGACGGCTTTACCGAATGACGGTTTGGATGGTTTTTAGGTTTTAGAGCGGATTGCAAATCAATGTACGGCATATTGAAAATTATCGAACAAATCGGCGTAGCCTTTGGAGTGCGGGAGCTCGGTACCGCTTTGGTAGTCATCCCGGATTCCTTCGAAATCCCGGAACGACAGGCACAGTGGGTTATTTCCGGATCAGCGCCGCAACAACAGAAGAGACTACCAAAGCGGTACCGAGCTCCCGCACTCCAAAGCTGGCGCAGATCCAGCAAGCTTTCCCGTACATGCAATTGCAATTCGCTCTAGGTGTTCGGCCGTAGCTTTTAGGTAGGAGCCTTCACGCGAATAAGAAATCGACTTTCTGACGGAAGGAGAATGAGAAATGAATCCGTGGGTGTTGATAATCATTCTGGTCGTAATTTTGATCCTTTTTGGCGGGCGGCGATTCCCAGATATTGCCAGGGGCCTGATTGAAAGCATAGACAATTTCAAGGCCGGGATGCGATCCATGCCGCGCCGGCAGGACGGCGATTCCCGTTCATTTTGGCTTCTAGTCCTTGCCCTTATCGCAGTCGCTGGCGCCCTTTCCGTTCTCAGCCTGGATGTTTTTTCCGGCGAACAGAAACTCGCGCTGATAGTCGTGTTATTCGGCTGGATCGGGGCCGGATATTGGGCTTTCGGGCCAACTTTACGAAAGAGGAACGACCGATGAATGAACCGGCGCCGCGCGACGAAGAACGCGAGTATCCTCACTGGAATCGCGTCTACATCACAGTCGTCATTTACACTATTTGCCTGATCGTCGGGCTTTGGCTCTTCTCGCGGATTTTTCAATAAAGGATCACATAGATGCATTGGCTCGATTGGGCGATTGTCGCGGCTTATTTAATCTACGTCGTTTACGACGGACTGCGGCTGACGAAGAGGAGCAACGAGGTCGAGGGTTATTTTCTGGCGAACCGCAGCCTCCCGTGGTGGGCCGTGGGTTTGTCGGTGATGGCTACGCAGCTTTCGGCGATCACGCTGGTCGGCACGACGGGCCAGGCTTACGCCGACGGGATGCGTTTCATTCAGTTTTATTTCGGATTGCCGTTCGCGATGGTCATCCTGTGCATGACCGTTGTGCCGTTTTTTTACCGCGCGAAGGTCTTCACGGCTTACGAATACCTCGAACGGCGCTTCGACGCGAAGACGCGGGCGCTCACCAGCTTCTTCTTTCTGATCTCGCGAGGCCTGTCGTGCGGAGTGATCGTCGCGGCGCCGTCGGTGATCCTCTCTATCGTGCTCGGCTGGGATGAACTGGCGACGGTTCTGGTGATGGGACTCTCGACGACGCTTTATACGATGTTCGGCGGCGTGCAGGCTGTGACCTGGACCGACGTGAAGCAGATGGCCGTGATCTTCGTTGGACTGGCTGTCATCCTGTTCGTCATCGCCGGTCAATTTCCAGACAGCGTTTCGATCGGCGGGGCGATGTCTCTGGCCGGCGCGGCGGGGCGGATGAAGACCGTCGACGCCAGCTTCAATCTCAACGAGACCTACACGCTCTGGTCGGGACTGATCGGCGGGCTGTTTCTGGCGCTCTCCTATTTCGGCTGCGACCAGAGCCAGGTGCAGCGTTTTTTGACGGCGCGTTCGGTCTCCGAAGGCCGCACCTCATTGCTCATGAGCGCCTTCGTCAAAATCCCCATGCAGGTTCTGATACTGCTGGTGGGTGTGATGGTCTTCGTCTTTTATCAATTTGTCCAGCCGCCGTTGATCTTCAAATCCGATGACCGCGCGAAAGTCGAGCGGACCGCGGAATATCAGCGGCTCGACGCCGAATACGCCCAGGCCTTCACCGCGCGCAGGCAGGCCGCGCTAGATGTGGCGACCATTGGAACCGCAGAAGGCGCCGCGGCCAGACAAAGCTTCATCGATGCCGACAGCCGGATGAACGACGTTCGCAAACGCGCCGGCGATCTGGTCAGGAATGAGACCGGCAAACCGTTGAACGACGTCAACTATGTCTTTCCGACTTTCGTGACGACCTACGCCCCGGCCGGCGTGATCGGTTTGATCATAGCCGCCATCTTCGCGGCGGCGATGTCGTCGATCTCGGCGGAACTGGCCGCGCTTTCGACCGCGACGGTGATCGATTTTTACCGCCGCCATTTCCGCACTGAAGCCCCGGACGCGCATTACCTGATGGTTTCAAAACTGGCGACCGGCTTCTGGGGATTTTTCGCCTGCGTCGTGGCCTTGTATGCCGGAAGGCTGGGTTCATTGATCGAAGTCGTTAATAAATTCGGCTCGTATTTTTACGGCTCGCTGCTCGGAGTCTTCGCGCTTGCGCTGGGAACGAAGCGGGCGACCGGTAATGGAGCCTCCTTCGGCCTGCTCGCGGGAATCGGCTCCGTCGCGCTGGTCGGCAAATACTCGAAGATCAGTTTTCTATGGTACAACGTCATCGGTTGTGTGGTCGTAGTCGCCGTTGGAATGCTGCTGAGTCTGTTTGAGAAAAAATCAAACCCTGAGGGCGCAGGTTCTTGACAACCGAGCCACTCTGATTGTCGTGAAGAAATAGCCACGGCCGGCGGCGACAGCCAATCCTACCTTCAGCTTCCTGCGTGTCTCAGCGCGCATATGTGTGATATAACGTGAAAGCTGCGCATAAAACGACGGCGTTCCAGCTTTAATTCGCGCAGTCTTCATATAACGTAAGGTTCATAGGATCGACAATGAAACGAATTGGCGCTTTACTGCTTGTTCTTGCGCTCGCTGTTCAATGCGCTTTCAATCCCACTTTCGCTGACACACGTCCCGCGCCAGAAGATCGCGGGGCCGCCGGCCTGGCTCTTTTATTACGTCGCCTGCAAACCATCGGCAGCGCGCTGCACACCGGCGCGCATCCGGACGACGAGAGCACTGAACTGCTCGCTTATTTAGCCCGTGGGGAAGGGGCTCGCACAGCTTATTTATCGCTCAATCGCGGCGAGGGCGGTCAGAACGCCATCGGGCCTGAGTTGTGGGAGGGGCTTGGCGTGATCCGCACCGAGGAGTTATTGGCCTCGCGAAAGCTGGACGGCGCGGAACAATTTTTTACGCGAGCTTTCGATTTCGGCTTTACGCGCTCGGCCGAAGAGACTCTGCGGAAATGGAATCGCGAAGAGATCGTCGGCGATATGGTTCGCGTGATCCGAATGATGCGCCCGCTGGTCGTGATCAACGGATTCACGGGCACGACGTCTGACGGGCACGGGCAGCATCAGGTGGCGGGAATGCTGACGCCCGAAGCGATCACGGCCGCCGCCGATCCAAACCGGTTTCCCGAACAGATCTTGAAAGAAGGGCTGCAGCCATGGCGGGTATTGAAGGTCTATGGCCGCCGCTTCGGCCCGGCGTCATCAGGCGCGCGCGCCGAGTTCGACGTCGGAGTTTACGATCCGGTCCTGGGTCGGTCATATGCCGAGCTCGCCGCCGACGGGCGCAGCCGCCATCGTTCGCAGGATTTCGGAATGATACAGGTTCGCGGTTCGCAGCCGCGCTCGCTTCCGCGATTGCAAAGCTCGGTTCAATCGCCCGACATCGAGAAGTCTCTGTTCGAAGGCATTGATACTTCTATCACAGGCGTCGCGGCGTTCGCCGGCGATGAAGGCAAGCGGATGGCGCCGGCTCTGACCAGGGTCAAAGAGCTTGCGGCGAAGGCGCTGGCCGAATTCCGCATCGAGAAGCCCGAGGCGATCACGCCTCATCTCGCCGCCGGGTTGCGCGAAGTCCGCGGCCTGCGCGCGACGCTCACCAATCTCGATCCGATCACGCGCGCGACCGTGGACGGGATGCTCGCGCGCAAGGAGCAGGAATTCAACGACGCGCTCGCGAAATCGCATGGCGTGATTGTTGACGCGCTCTCCAACACGGAGATCGTCACTCCCGGCGAATCGGTCGCGGTGACGACGAACGTCTTTATAGGCCGGCCCGCGCCGGGCGAAAACGGATCGAACGCGGCGTCGCCGCGGATTCGACTCGTTGCGCCGGAGGGATGGCGCGTCGAACAGGTTCAGGCCGGGGATGATCGGCCGGCGGGCGCGCAATCGTTCATGCGTGGGCGCGATAAGCCGGACTTTTCCTCGCGTTTCCGCGCCACGGTCCCCGACAATGAACAGCCCACGCAGCCATACTGGCTGGTTAAACCGCGCGTCAGAGATCAGTTCGATTGGGACGCCTCCATGCCGCTCAACCTGCCGTTCGCGCCCGCAATCGCCCACGCGAGAGTCGAGTTGACGCTCGACGGCGAACGAATCGTTGTCAACCAGCCTGTCGAATATCGCTTCGCAGACAAGACATTCGGCGAAATCCGCCGCGAACTGAAAGTAGCTCCGGCGTTGACGCTGACGGTCCATCCTTCGCTTCTGATCATTCCTGTCGGCGACGCGAACCGCGCGCGCGAAATCTCCGTGGAAATCACGCATAACGCGCGGCGTTCCACGAGCGGCGCCGTCAAACTGGTCGCGCCGCAAGGCTGGAAGGTCGAATCCGATGAGCGCCCGCTGGCCTTCACCGG
>DASUFM010000678.1:0-2272 GCA_036274535.1 Blastocatellia bacterium | reverse complement strand
GAGAATAGAGGATAAAGGGTTGCCCGCCCGTGATGGCGCAACCCTCGATCTTCCATCATTGATCCATGACCCTTGACTTCGCGAGGCCTGGTCGTATCGCCATGACGTACTGCTGGCGCGCCCCGCCGGCTGTCCTTCGGTCGTGATAATCTCGCCGGTCTCCATCAGTTGTTTGAAGCGGCGCAAGCTGTCCTTGACCTGCCACTCCGGGTTTTCGCCGAAGAGTTTGGCCACGGCGGCGCCGAGCGCGCCGGCCGGCGGTCTGTACCGCATCTCCACTCTGACTATCGAGCCGCGCCCGCCCGGAGCGCGGTCGAACCGCACAGACCCGATATTGTTCACATCCGCGCCTTCCAGCGAGCGCCACGCGATCAATTCGTTAGGGCGGTCTTCAGTAATCTCGGCGTCCCATTCCACTGTTCTCCCGGCGGGCGCTTTCGCGACCCAGTGCGAACGCCTGTTTCCCGTCTCCCTGACCGATTCGAGGTGTTTCAAGAAGCGCGGCAGATTTTGCAGGTCGCGCCAGAATCGGTAGAGTTCTTCCGGCGCGCGGTTGATCGTCACGGCCTGCGCCACGCGAATGGTCCCGCCTTTCCTCGCGCCGTTCGGCCCGCTGAGCCGCCGAGAGACGATCATATCCAGGGCCGTCACTCCCGCCACGGCGGCCGTCGCCGCCGCGATTCTGCCCCGATCCGATCTCTTTCCCCTGCCACTCACCAGTCTGAAGGCAACGCCCAACAGCGCCAGATCAATCGCGTCGCCTACTACTCGTGACCACATCCAAAACGGACCTTGGGACTCGCCGCGGCGTCGCCGGCTGAGAATGCCCATGCCGCTGGTGATCTCGCGGGCTCCCAGCGCGAGAAGCAGGCCGTTGTGATCGCCGCGAACGCCGATCAGTTTAGCCATTCTTCTCGGCGCCGCGATCTCCGCCAGCCCCAATCCGATGCTGAACCACCCCAGACCGCGCGCGATTTTCTCTTCGTTCAACCATCCCGACCCATTCTGTCGTTCGCCGCCGTCCCATCCATTTCTGTTTTGCGCGCCTCGCGTTATCCGTATCATTGCCATTGTTCCCCCCTTTAAAATCGGTCATAGAGCCTGACGGCTTTGCGACCTCTGTAAAACGGTCATAATTTCGGAAGGATTTCTTTTTCATAAAATCGAAAGAAGCCTTCCTGATCCGGCCCTATCTGATGTACCCAGACGTGGTCGAAGCCGGCCTCGGCGTACTCCCTGATCTCGGCAAGGTGTCGCTCAGGATCGGGGCCGCAAATGACTTCTTTGGCCACGTCTTCTTCCTTCACCAACTTCGTCGCCTGTTCGAAATGCGCCGGGACGGGAAGGACCTGCGACAATTCGCCCGATAAGGCGACGGTCGGCCAATATTCATGGGCCGTGCGGCGAGCTTCGGCCTCGTTTTTCGCCCAGCAGACGGCCATTTCCGCATAGCGCGGCTTACCCTTTCCGCCGGCTTTTTCGAATTCCCGCGTCAGTTCTTTATTCGGCGCAGTGGCGACCAAACCGTCTCCGATGCGACCGGCGACTTTCGCCGCTTGCGGTCCGCCCGCCGCAACGATGATCGGAGGCGGTTCGTCCGGCAGCGTATAAACCCGCGCGTTCTCGACCGTGTAATGATTGCCGCGATGGCTTTGCTGGCCGCCCTGCCATAGCAGACGGATCACCTCGACGGCCTCTTCCAACATTTCGTGCCGCACGTCGATCTCGGGCCAATGATCGCCGAAGATGTGTTCGTTGAGGTTTTCGCCCGAACCGACGCCGAGTATGAATCTACCCGGCATCATCGCCGCGACCGTCGCCGCCGCTTGCGCAATAATCGCCGGGTGAATACGAATGGTCGGGCAGGTGACGGCCGTGCCGATCTTCATTCGCTCAGTGGCGCCCGAGAGAGCGCCGAGGACCGCCCAGACAAATGAACTCTGTCCCTGCCGGTCTACCCATGGGTGGTAGTGGTCCGAAATCATGGCGAAGTCGAAGCCGGTCTCTTCGGCGCGCCGGGCGCAATCGACCAGTTCTCGTGGCGATTGCTCTTCACTGCACAGTTTGTAACCGATCTCAGGACGCCGCGCCATTTTGATCCTCTTTCTACCTGTCGTTCCTATCGCGGATTGTCACGCGCCTCTGGTTTGCGCCTGCCTCCGTTGATACGCGCCCATCAGCGCCCTTGCCCGGAATCCGACGCCGTCATCCTAAGCCGCCCTTTTCCGATAAGTCGGTACGCACGCGAACGCATTCCGGGTTGACGATTTCC